>VAYF01000063.1 GCA_005883885.1 Actinomycetota bacterium
GTCTTGGCGGACCATTCGGGCCACACACGCCGATCCCCGGCATCAGCTATGGGATGGTTCGGCTATGGGTGGGTCACTCGTTGTTCGCAACGGCGGTCGTCACACTGATCGTCCGAGCGCGACTCCAGGGGCTCGATGAAACGCTGGAGGAGGCCGCCGCCGATCTGTATGCCACGCCGGCGCGAAGGTTCCGGCAGATCACGCTCCCCCTCATGCTCCCCGCCGTGCTTGCCGGCGGCCTCCTCGCCTTCAGCTTCAGCCTCGACGACACGATCATCTCCTCGTTCGTGAGCGTTGCGGGCGCATCGCCGTGGCCGGTGTACGTGTTCAGCGCGGTCCGCAACGCTCTTCGACCCGAGGTCGCATCCGTGTCGACGCTCCTGCTGACGCTGACCTTGATCGCCATCGCGTCCGTGGCGCTCGTCCTGCGTCGGAGCGGTCAATCGAGCAAGGACGTCGCCAAGACGATGACGGTGGGTGGCTGAGCTCTCGCGCCGGCCGGCCTGCCGCTCCGCCACGCACCGCTGAGATACTCGGAACCATGAGCACGCCCCCCTACGTCGCCGTGATCGGGGCGAGCAACGCGACGGAGTGGGAGCTGGCCTCGGCGGAACGCGTGGGTCAGCTGCTCGCGGAGGCCGGATGCGTGCTCGTGTGCGGGGGGCTCGGGGGGGTCATGGATGCCGCCGCCCGCGGCTCCGCCGCGGGCGGCGGCACCTCGATCGGGATCCTCCCGGACGACGACCGGGACTCCGCTTCGCGGCACCTGACGGTGGCGATCGCAACCGGCTTCGGCGAGGCTCGCAACGCGATCGTCGCGCGGAGCACCGACGCCGTGATCGCGGTCGGAGGCGAGTTCGGAACGCTCTCGGAGATCGCCCTCGCGCTCAAGATGGGCAAACCCGTCATCGGGCTCGGAACGTGGGAACTCGGGCGCGACGATCTCGCGCGGGACCCGATCGTCCGCACCGAGACGCCCGAGGACGCGCTCACGCAGCTCCGCAGGTTGCTCCCCCAGATGTCGTAGGTCCCGCGGGGTTGACCACGATCCCGTCCGGGCGCACCATCTGGTCGTGTTCGACGTCGTCCTCTTCATCGTGCTCGCGACCGCCTACTCGGCGTTCGTGATCGAGCTGGTGATCGAGAGTGCGGCGACGAGAGCGCGGGAGCTCGTGGCGTTCGGCTCGGTCCTGGCTGCGCCGGGTGTCACCGTCGGTGTCTGGATCCTGTGTGGAGTGTCGGCCTCCGCTGCGCTCGCCATGGTGACCGCGGTCGCGTATGCCCGCGGACGCCGGCTCGAGCGCCGGATGGCCGCGGAGCTCGACGAACGCTGGGAGGAGATCTCCGAGCGCAGCGCCAGTGACGCGACCCGGATACGGTTGCTGTCCTGGCGTGTCGCCGAGCTCCAAACCTTGACCGACCGGCTGGCGGACGACCGCGCAGCGAGGCGGACCGGGCTGCCGCGGCTGGTCGTCGTGCCCGACTCGCCGGAGGATGTCGCGAGCGGTCGGTAAGGTTCGCGGATCGCTTCCACGTCTGGCGGGAGCCTCTTGACTCAGCGGCCGCGGAGCTTCGACGTACCACTTCGTGTCGGCCACGGCCACGTGGACCGCGATCATCACGACCGCGCACACCGCCGCAGGAACGACGAGCCGCGCGTAGGTGCGATCCCACGGGAAGATCCCCACGAACCGCCGCACCAGCGCGAGCCGGAGCCAGTTCGACGCCGCGATCGTGATCGCCTGCGCGGCGGCGGCACCATCGATCCCGAAGCGCGGGACCAGCATCCACGCGAGCGTCAGATCGAGCGCCGCCGACGCCGCGTAGACCACCAGGTCCCAGCCCGTCCGACCGGCCATGATCAGGACGAACCCGGCGGCGCCGACGCTCACGTTGATCGCCTGCCCCACCACCAGGATCCGCAGGGCGCCGCTGCCGCTCGCGAACCGTCCGCCGCCGAACACCTGCAGGATCGCCTGCGGCACGATCAGCATCAGCAGCAGCAACGGGATCGTGCCCGCGACGGTCCAGCGCGTGATCGCCTTGAACAGCGCGTCCAGCCGGTCGCGCTCGCCGCGGGCGTGGAGGTCCGCGACGAACGGCGAGAACACGTAAGAAACCGCGGTCAGGAAGAGCACCATCGCGAGCGCGACGCGAACGCACGCCGAGTACACGCCCACCTCCTCGGCCGTGACGTAGCCGGCGCCGATGAAATGCGACGCGACGAAGTAGTCGATCCAGAAGAGGCCTTGGGAGAGGAGGGCGGCGGGAGCGCGTGGTGCGCCGTAGCGCACCAGCGCGCCCGCCGCCCCCGGCTCGAGCTCCTCGCGAGCGTCCGCGCCGCTGATCGAGCTCCAGAAGAACCGCGCCGCCACCGACGAAAGGCACCACGACGCCGCGTATGCCCAGACCGCCATCGCCTCGGTCTTGTGGATCTGCCAGAGGACGAGCATCAGGACGATCCAGAGCAGCGGCTGGGCCATCCACTGCACATAGAGCGTGTGGCGCATCACCTTGAGGCCGCGGCTGCCGGCGACCCAAACGTAGGTGAGCGCGACGAACGGGATCGCGACGGCGGCCGCGCGGAGCGCGGCCGCCGTCTCCCCCGCGGTCTGCGCCCCACCGAGCGACCGGCCGACCGGCCCGGCGACCAGGTACACGACGATCCCGACGGCGATCGAGATCGCCGCCGCGATCTGGATCGCCCTCCCGACCAGCGGCCGGATCCGCCCCGGATGCCCGGCTCCGATGTCGATCGCCACGTACCGGACCGCGGCCATGTCCATCCCGAACCGCGTCCCGGCCGCGACGATGAACGCGAACTGCGTGCCGATCGTCACGATCCCGAGCGCGACGGCGCCGGTCCCGCCCCCGCCGAACGCTCGCGCGATCAGGATGTTCGCCGCGAACGTGCCGACCACGAACACCGCCAGCCCGACGATGTTCTGCGCGGTGCCGGCCGCGAGGACCCGATAGTCCTTGCCGCTGGTGCCCGAGAAGACCCCGGAAGGGCGCGCGGCCGACTCGAGCCGGCCCTCTTCCTCCATGTCCACGGGCGGGAAGTATCGCAGGGGCCTCACGGCCCCAGCCGAACCGTAGGTGCCCCTCGCCCGTACCTTCGACAGAACCCGGAAGGAGAACCGATGTTCCGCATGATCCCGCTCGCCCTCGTGGCTGCGCTCACGCTGGCCGCGTGTGCGAGTAGCAGCAGCACGACCCCACCGGCCGCGGGCGGCACGTCCACGCCGCCGGCCTCGTCCGGCTCGACCGTCCAGGTCGCGAACTCGCCCCAGTACGGATCGATCCTCGTGGACGCACAGGGCAACACGCTCTACCTCTTCGACCAGGACACGGGGAAGACGAGCGCCTGCACCGGCGCCTGCGTCACGAACTGGCCAGCGCTCACGGTCAGCGGATCACCGACCGCCGGCACCGGCGTCGACGCGAGCCTCCTCGGCACCGCCAAGCAAGCCGACGGATCGACCCAGGTGACGTACAAGGGGCACCTGCTCTACACCTTCACGGGTGACTCGACCCCAGGCGCGACCAGCGGTGAGGGCGTCGAAGCCTTCTTCATCGTCTCCTCGATGGGCGACAAGGTCGGCGCGCCGATGGCCACGAGGAGCAGCAGCAGCGCGTACCACTACTGATCTCGCAGGTCGCGCGGACGTTGTGCAGAGAAGTGTGACAAGAACGCCCATTCCGCTTGACGCCTCGTACCCCCCGACCGTAGGGTTCCGACTGTCCTCATCGGATGGAACCGGGGACGGGGGAAGGCAAGGGACGCTAGCCGATACCCCGGGGTCCCGGAGTGGCCGCAAGGTTAGTTCGTCCGGAACTGTCCGATGGGGACACTTTTTCATGTCTGGGGCGCACTTCCTCTCGCTGGACTTCCTGTACACGCCGAGTCACGACGTCGCCGCCGACCTCGCCGTCTTCGAAGACATGCTCGGCGCCCGGGTTCGTTTCGCGATCGACGGGATGGGGACACGGGTGGCGGCGGTCGAACTGGGCGAGGGCGCGCCGCTCATCCTGCTCACCGACCATCTGGAGGGCGAACGCGCGATCGCCGTGTTCCGCGTCGACGATCTTCCGGCAACGATGGAGGATCTCCGAGCCCGCGGCTGGGATCCCGTTCGTACCTTCGAGATCCCGCACGGGCCGTGCGTCTCGTTCACAACGCCAGGTGGGCACCGGATCGCGCTGTATCAGGTGACGAGGCCAGAGGTGGCCGAGCACTTCGAGGGACGTCGCGACTTCTGATGACGAGCCTCACGCCACGGACCCTCCGGAGCGCTGCGCGACGACTCGCTGCGGCCGACCCCGTTCTCGGCGCGTCGGTGGAACGGTTCGGGCCCCCGCCCCTATGGAGACGGGACCCGAGCTACGCCACGCTCGTTCATCTCATCCTGGAGCAGCAGGTGTCGCTCGCTTCGGCGCAGGCCGCGTTCGATCGGCTCGTCGTTGCGATCGACGAGCCGACCCCGAGGGGACTGCTGACGCTCGACGACGCGCAGCTCCGCGCTATCGGCTTCAGCCGGCAGAAGGCGGAGTATGCACGCGACCTCGCGGTAGCGCTGCTTGACGGCTTCGATCTGGACGCGCTCGCGGACCTCCCCGACGAAGCCGTCCGTGCGGAGCTCGTTCGGCTCCGCGGCATCGGGCGATGGACCGCCGATGTCTACCTGACGATGTGCCTGCTGCGTCCCGATGTGTGGCCCCATGGGGACCAGGCGCTCGCGACCGCCGCGATGGAGATCGCGGATCTCCCGCAGCGACCCACGTTCACGCAGCTCGGCGAGATGGCGGAACGGTGGCGGCCCTACCGAGCGGTCGCGGCCCGGATCCTCTGGCACCATTACCTCCGCGTGCGCGGGCTCCCGGTCGACTGAAGCGCGCAGAGTGGCGGGGGCTCCACCAGCTTGTTCCAGATACTGGAACCGAGTTCCACTATCTGGAACAGCGCACGACTCGGGTCCGGCGTATACGGAGCCGGCGGGTCAAGCGGAGGTCGACACGTTGACCTTCGCGCACTCCGGCGCGGCCGAGAACGCGGCATCCAGCTCGTCACCCGAGAACTGGTTCAGGTCTTGCCCGAACCCCTGCATGTCCGTCTGGAACTGCTTGAGCAGAGGGCCGAACGCAGCCGTGAAGGCGGCCGGACTGCTGGTAGGAAGATCGGCCGACTGGTCGCGAAGCTTCTGCAGATCCGTCTGCAGGGTCGTGAAATCGGACTTGAGGGTCGATGACGCCGCTTGCCCGTCGGAGACGTCCGGGACGCCGAGCGCCTCGATCTTCGCGACGAGCGTTGTCGTGTCTTGGATCATCCCGTCCAGGAAGTCGAGCCAGCTCTGCTTCACCGCGGCGATGTCGGTTCCGTCGGCCTTGAACGCATCCTGCCGTTGCTTCACGGCGTTCGCGTAGTCCTGGAACGCGCCGCAGACACCGATCACGTAGGCGCTCGCCGAGAGGCCGGCGCTCGTGCTCGCCGAGGCAGATCCCGACGGCGCAGTCGATGTGCTGCACCCGGCGAGCGCCAGGGGAACGACAACCAATGCGGATACCACTCCTAGACGGAGACGCGTCACTCCGAGCTCCTTCACTCGATGTAGCCCAGACCGCGGAGATGCTCTTCCATCTCGTCGGCCTCGGTGTCCGAGACTTGAGCTTCGTTCGCGCCCATCCCCGGTATCGCGGACGAGTCCTCGCGCGAGACCAGCTCTGCGGACGACCCCACGATCTCGTGCAATACCCGGCCCGTCGGCTGCACCGCGGCGGGGGCGCCGAGCGCCGCGACCAGCGTCGGCGCTATGTCGATCAGCGCCGGCGGCGCCTCGAACGGTTTCACGTCCGGACCCACCGCCACGATCGTGCCCTCGATCCGGTGGTCGCCGCTCACCCAGTCCGCGTCCTCGAGCGCGGTTTTCGCGTGCGTGAGCGAGTAGCCCTCGTTCGGCACCATCAGGATGTCGGGCGCGGTGTCCGCGAACCGGCCCTTGAAGATCTCCTCCCGCTTGTAGATCTCCTTCACGGGTGTCTTGCCGGTCTTCGGGTCGACGAAGGATCCCAACCGGTCCAGGAGCTCGTCGCGCACCCTGTCGTAGTCGCCCGGGTCGACGATGCCGTCGATCTCTCGCCCCGCGAGGTTGACCGAGACGCCCTCACCGGTGGAGCGGATCGTGGTGTAGGCCTTCGTCTTGGACCAGTTCACCGACTGCGGCAGGGCCACCTTCCCGTGCAGCCCGAGCGTGTCGTAGACCTTCCGCGCGACCTTCCGCATGGGGCCCCATTGCATCGGACCGAACACGTGGCTCGACGCCGAGAAGTCGAGGTACCCGAATTCCTTCAGCAGGCGGTCCATGTTCACGGTGCGCGTGCACGACTGGAACCCGTGGTCCGAGATGAACAGGATCAGGTCGTCGGGACGGGCGCGGGAGACGAACGAGCCGAGCGCCTCGTCGACCTGGCGGAAGATGTCGGCGGTCTTGCGGCCGATCCGCGTGTCCTTGTTCGCCAGGTAGTCGGGGTGGTCGGGCGCGACGTAGTTCGATAGAGCGTGCTGGGTGCGGTCGATCGAGACCCACACGCTCGCCATCAGGTCCCACTCGGTGTTATCCATAAGGTGCTCGGAGACCTTGATCCGCTTCCCCGTGACCTCGTACGCCTCGTCCAGGTAGGCGTCGGGCTTGTTCCGGTAGGTGGTCCAGCTCATCCCGTTGATCGGCCATTCCAGGCGAGCCTTCACGAGGTCGGCGGTCAGGTCGTCGGGAGCGGTGAACGCGCGGTGCTTCGGCAGGACCCCGCCGGCGATCAGCGTCCCGTTGATCTTGGGCGGCGGGAAGGTGAGCGGTACGTCGAGCATCAGCACGCGCTTGTCCGCGGCCGTGAGGTCGTCCAGGAACGTGCGCGTCTTGATCGACTTGTAGGTCACCGGGTATTGCTTGTGCGTGCCCGGGACGGTCTCGAGGATGTCGTAGACACCGTGGTCGACCGGATCGACGCCGGTGAGGAAGCTCGGCCACGCGGACCAGCTGTGCGTCGGGATCGTGGAGCGGAGGACATCGCGCTGCCCTCGGTCGAGGAGCGCCTGGAGGTTGGGGAGCGCGCCCTGCTCGAGCAAGGGGTCGAGGATGCGCCAATCGGCGCCGTCCCATGCGATCAAGATCACTCGTGACATGCAGTTATCAGGCTCTCACCAGCGGATTTGGACGGGGCGAGTGTACCGAACCGGGAAATCGGTCGGCCTGAGATGTCTTCCGTCATCTTGTTCGATCAGCTATGCCTGCCGCCAGAGCACGTCGCACGCGAGCAGGCGCGACATCGACCTGTCGGCCAACACGCCAGGATCGAAGACCGAGAGGAGGAGCTATGTCCGGGAGAGGATCGCTGGGATGGCCCACATGGGTGGGTGTCGTTGTCGAGGATCTCGATGCGCAGCGTCGGTTCTGGGGTCAGCTTCTCGGCGAACCGGATAGCGACGCAGGGCCCGACTACGTGCAGTTCGACATGGATGACGGTAGGAGCTTCGAGCTGATCGAACGGTCGAGCGAACCGGAATACGACCGCGTACGGTTCCAGGTCGGCTTCGAAGTCGACGACATCCACAGCGTCCGCGACGAACTGATCAAGCGCGGGGTCGAGCCGATCACCGAGATCGTCGCGGATGCAGCCCTTCCATGGGCGTACTTCCGGGATCCCGAGGGGAACGTCTTCGAGATCAAGCAGCGAAGCGCCGGCACCGCGTCCTGGGCCAAGAACCGTCACGACCGGGCGATGAAGCCGCCGACGATCGCGCCGTAGGCGATGTGAGCCAGCAGCATGACGACGGGCGTTCTTCGCCCGTAGTTCAACATCAAGAACCCCGGCGGCTCCAGGAGCGCGACGGTATCCGCTGCCGACATCGTGTCGCCCATCCGCGGATGCACGAGCGGCAGCAGCACATTCACCAAGGCAGTACCGGCGAACGCGCCGTGCGCAAGGCCGAGCGCCGCGCCCAGGAGCCAGCCACTTCGCCCGATGGCCCAGAAGATGGCGAAGTAGCCCAGTGCGAACAGGAAACCGAACATGAAGTGGGCGAAGTAGCCGAGGGCCTTGGCCCGCTTCCGATCGCTCGTGAGAGCCGTGCCCAGGAGGAACGGCAGGTCGATCCGTGTCAGTCTGAGCTCGCTGGCTCCTCGCAACATCGTGGTCAGCACGAGCGTGCCGACGAACCCGCCGGCCAGCGCACCCCAGATCGTCATGACGCTCCCTCGGTGAGCGAGGTCGCGGCGCTGATGAGCGCGAGATGGGTCAGCGCCTGCGGGAAGTTGCCCAGGAACGCCGATGTCGAAGGATCGATCTCCTCGGCGTACAGACCGATGTCGTTCTCGAACGCGATCAACTCGTTCAGCAGATCGACCGCTTCAGCCCGCCGGCCGGCGAGGCCAAGGACCTCGGCGAGCCAGAACGAGCAGCAGAGGAACGAGCCCTCCTGTCCGCGGAGGTCGTCGTCGCCCAGGTACCGGTAGAGGAACGGGCCGCGCCCGAGCTCGCGCCTGAGTGCGTCGATCGTCCGGGAGAAGCGGGTGCCCGCGGGATCGCCATAGCCGAATCTCGCGCCGAGCAAGACGCTCGCGTCGAGGTCCTCGGCATCGGCCGACCGGGTGTAGCTCTGCTTCGCTTCCGACCAGCACCGGTCCTCGACGAACGACCGGATC
>VAYF01000352.1 GCA_005883885.1 Actinomycetota bacterium
CCCTACTTCACCGTGCTCGCGCCCGGCCGTCGCGGGGCGGAGCTCGAGCAGTGGCGCGACGTCAAGGCGGCCGCCGCGGAGGCGGTGCTGGCCCACGGCGGCACGATCACCCACCACCACGCCGTCGGCCGCGACCACCGGCCGTGGTACGACCGGCAGCGTCCCGACCTGTTCGCCGGCGCCCTGCGCGCCGCCAAGGGCGTGCTCGACCCCGCCGGCGTCCTCAACCCCGGGGTCCTGATCTAGGCGTCAGGGTTCTCTCAGGGTGGTCCCGGATGGCGCGCGACCGTGACGAAGGCGGCTGATCTGCGCGTGCTTCGTCTCGAGGGGGTCTCGAAGCGGTTCCACCGGGGCCGGGAGGAAGTGGTCGCCCTCGCCGGCGTCGACGTCGAGGTGCTCCCCGCCGAGTTCGTTGCCCTCATCGGCCCGAGCGGGTCGGGAAAGTCGACCTTGCTCCATCTGGCGGGAGGGCTCGACCAACCCGAGAGCGGACGGGTGCTGCTCGACGGGCGCGACCTGGCGTCGATGTCCGTCGGCGACCGCGCCCGGCTACGCCGTCGCGAGATCGGGTTCGTCTTCCAGTTCTTCCACCTGATCCCAACGCTCACCGTCGCCGAGAACGTGGAGCTGCCGCTGATCCTCGACGGCCGCCGCGACGGCGAAAGCGCGGTCGCGGACGTTCTCCGCCGGGTCGACATCGCCGACCGCGCTGCCCATTACCCCGGCGAGCTCTCCGGCGGCGAGATGCAGCGCACGGCCATCGCCCGAGCGCTGGTCTCCCGGCCTCGATTGATCCTCGCCGACGAGCCGACCGGCAACCTCGATTCCGCCACCGGCTCGGAGATCCTCGATCTGCTGTCGGCTCAGGTGGTCGACGCGGGGGCCGCGCTGCTCATGGTCACCCACGACGCGGGAGCCGCCAGTCGCGCAACACGCGTGCTGGCGCTGCGCGACGGGATGCTCGAGCAGCGCGCTGCCGACGACGATCCCGCTCTGCGCCCGCTGCGCGCCACCCGCCGGCCCTGATGCGCTCCCTCCGGCTGCTCAACCTGCGCCGGCTGCGGCGCCAACCCCTGCGGGCGACCATCGCCATCGTCGCGGTGGGCGCCGGCGTGTCGGGGCGGGCTGCCGGAGGACGTGCCCGCGAAGGTGGCGTCCACGCCGGGCGTGAAGACCTCGCTGCCGGTCGTGCAGGCCGTCACCTACGCGGTCCGGCCCAACGGGGACAGGACGATCGTGCTCGCCATCGGGTCGCCGCTCACGCAGGAGACGACCACGTCGAACTCGCTCGCCCGCCACCTCGGTACCGGTGCCGCTCTGCGCACCGAACTCGGTCGGGTCCCGTTCCGGGCCAAGCCGGTAGCCGGACTCGACTCGCTGAACGGTGGCCGCGTCGTGCTGCTGCCGCTCGGCGAGGCGCAGCGTCTATTCGCGCGCGGTCATCGCGTGGACGTCATCTACATCATCCCCGCGTCCGGCACGAGCGTGGCCACGCTCAAGGCCCGGTTGGCCCGGACCGTGGGCCCGTGGAACGGGGTGCTCGACTCGACCGAGCCGCCGCCCGTGGCGCAGGTGGCATCCGACATCTTCATCCCGCTGTTCGGGCTCCTCAGCCTCTTCGCCCTCGGCATCGGCGCCGTGCTGGTCTACAACACGCTGAGCCTCTCGCTCGAGGAGCGACGGCGCGAGCTGGCCATCGTCGCCGCGGTCGGAGGCACGCCGCGTGCCCTCGCCGCCGGCGCGCTGGCAGAGGCGGCGCTGCTGGGAGTGGCCGGAGGAATCGCCGGCACGTTCGGCGGCATGCTCCTCGCCCGTCCGCTCGCCCATTCGCTGTCCGACTTCACCGAGAAGGTCATCGGGGCGCGGATCACCGTCCACGCCGGTCCGGCCGCGTTCGTCATCGGCGCCGTGCTGGGCGCGGTGATCGCGGTGGCTGCGTCGTGGGTCCCGGTCCGCCGAGCAACGCGCATGGACGTCGCCGCCGAGCTCGGCAACCGCGAGCTGCGCTCGGAGTCGGCTCCCAAGCTCGCTCTCACCCGGGGCCTCGTGTTCAGCTCGTGACCGCGCTCGGCTTCCTGCTGGCGGTGGGCGCGTTCGCGGGCATCGTCGCCCACGTCTGTCTGGGCGCCGCCACGCGCAGCACTGCGCCTGTCCGGCTGGGCCTGGCCAACCTGGTGCGCGAGCCGCGCCGCACGGGTGTCATGGCGATCGCGGTGGGCTCGGCCGTCGGCATCGCCTTCAACGTGGCCAGCGCCAACCGCAGCATCCGCGACGGCGTGACCAGCAACATCATCGCCCACTCGCGGGGCGACGTGAACGTGAGCACGCTGGCGCCGAACAACACGGTCAACATCGACGCCAAGATGCCGCCGTCTCTGCTCGCGGCCCTCGCCCGCGTCCCCGGCGTGGCGTCGATCTCCGGCGGCGTCGACATCGAGACCGGCCACAGCAAGGGAACGCTCGTCGGCGTGTCGGCCTCGAACCGTCGGGACCTCTACTTCGACTTCCCGATCATCGAAGGGAGCAAGGACCCCGCCCGCTTCGAGCGGGGCGAGGTCCTGATCGGGCCCGCACTCGCCCGCACCCGCCACCTGCGCCCCGGTTCGATGCTGCAGCTCGAGACACCGACCGGCTATGCGCGCGTACCCGTCATGGCCGTCTGGCAGAACGGCAACTTCAACGGCCGTGGCGTCTACATGGCGCTCCCACTGTTCAACCGGCTCTACGGCGCGCAGCCGCTCGACTTCGTCCACATGAAACCGGTACCAGGGGTGAGCGACGTCGAGCTCGCCGGACGGATCAAGGCGGCGGGGCTCGATCCCGACCTCCGCGTGGAGACCGCATCCGAGTTCGCCCACGAGCTGTCGGGCGACATCGGCCAGCAGCTCGCCCCCTTCTGGGCCCTCCAGCGCGGGCTGCTGCTGGTCTCGTTCATCGCCGTGCTGTCGACCCTGCTGCTCGTCGGCGTGCAGCGCCGGCGCGAGCTCGGGCTCCTCGCGGCCGTGGGAATGCGGCCGTCGGAGCTCTCGAGGATGGTCATGGCCGAAGCCGGCGTCATCGGCCTGATCGGCGCCGTGCTCGGGGCAATCGGCAGCG
>VAYF01000064.1 GCA_005883885.1 Actinomycetota bacterium
GCCCGCTGGACCAGGTACCGCTCCCAGTGGAGCTGCTCGTCGCGCTCGAAGGCATCGAGCGGCTGGAACACGCGGAGATAGGCGGAAGGGACCACAGCGCTCCCGAGTCTAGCGAGGTGACGTTCCCCTATCCTCTCGGCATCCACGGCAAGGAGCTTCACGCGTGTCCGACGAACCCGAGCATGGGGCCGGGACCGAGCCCGTGCGCATCCTCGCGCCCGACGGCTCCCCGGTCGGTGACGCTGACGTGGGGCTCTCTCCCGAGGAGCTCAGAGAGTTGCTGCGCTGGATGGTCCTCGCCCGCCGCCTGGACCGCGAATGCGTCGCGCTCCAGCGCCAGGGCGAGCTGACCGTCTACCCCGGGTTCGAGGGACAGGAGGCGGCGCAGGTCGGGAGCGCCTTCGCCCTAGGGCAACTCGATTTCGTCTGGCCGACGTTCCGAGAGCTCGCCGTCGCGCTGGTCCGGGGCGTCGACGCCGTCCAGTACCTGCAGTACCACCGCGGGACGTGGCACGGCGGCCCGTACGACCCGCGCGCCACGCGGTTCGGCCCGATCTGCATCCCGATCGCGACCCAGCTCCCCCATGCCGCCGGCTACGCCTTGGGGCAGCGGCTCGACGGGTCCGACGCGGTCACGATGGCGTACTTCGGCGACGGATCGACGAGCGAAGGGGACTTCCACGAGGCGGCGAACCTGGCGGGCGTCTGGCGCCTGCCGATGGTGCTGTTCTGTCAGAACAACGGCTGGGCGATCAGCCTGCCGTCCTCGGAGCAGACGGCGGGCGAGATCTGGCGCCGGGCGGAGGGCTACGGGTTCCCGGGCGTCCGGGTCGACGGGAACGACGTGCTCGCGGTGCATCGGGCCACCGCTCGCGCGCTCGAGCGCGCACGCCGAGGTGACGGGCCCACGCTGATCGAGGCGATGACCTACCGGATCGGAGCGCACTCGACGGCCGACGACGCGACCCGATACCGCGACGACGCCGAGGTGGAGCGCGCCCGCGCCGCGGATCCGATCGCACGGTTCCGGAGCTGGCTCCTCGCCGCCGGCCACGCCGACGACCGGTTCGTGACGGCGTGCGAGGAGCAGGCGGATGCGTTCGCACTCGAGGTCCGGACCGGCGTGATCGCGACGCCGGCGCCACCTGCCGAGTGGATGTTCGACTGGGTGTACGCGGACCCGCCGCCCTCCCTCGGGCGGCAGCGGGACGAGGCGCTCGGATGACGGAGTGGACGATGTCGGGCGCGCTCAACCGGGCGCTGTACGACGCGCTGGCCGAGGACCCTCGTGTCCTCGTGTTCGGCGAGGACGTGGGGCGATCCGGTGGCGTGTTCCGGGTGACCGACGGGCTCCAGGCCGAGTACGGAGAGGCTCGCGTCTTCGACACTCCCATCAGCGAAGCGGGGATCGCCGGAGCCGCCGTCGGGCTGTGTTTCGCCGGATGGCGGCCGGTGGTCGAGATGCAGTTCGACGCGTTCAGCTATCCGGCGATGGAGCAGGTGGTCGATCACGTCGCGAAGATGCGCATGCGCGTCCGCGGTCGCGTCGACATGTCGATCACGCTGCGGATCCCCGCGTTCGGCGGCATCAAAGGGAAGGAGCACCACGGCGAGAGCCCCGAGACGTACTACGCCCACACGGCCGGGCTCAAGGTGGTGGCGCCGTCGTCGGCCTTGGATGCCTACCGGTTGTTGCGGCAGGCGATCGCGGATCCCGACCCGGTGATCGTGCTCGAACCGAAGGCCCGGTACTGGTCGAAGGAATCGGGGGAGCTCGCGAGCGACGGCCCGGGGATCGGCAACGCCCGGGTGCTCCGCGACGGCGAGAACGTGACGTTGATGGCTTGGGGCGCGATGGTGGCTCGAGTGCTTGATTCGGCGGCGATCCTGGCGGACGAGGCGATCAGCGCCCGCGTCGTCGACCTGCGGAGCCTGTCCCCGCTTGACGACGCGGTCCTGGAACGGTGCGCCCGCGAGACCGGCCGCGTCGTGGTTGTGCACGAGGCGCCGCGTTCGGTCGGCCTGGGCGCCGAGGTCGCGGCCCGCATCATGGAACTCGCGTTCGATCACCTGCAGGCGCCCGTGGCGCGGGTGACCGGCTGGGATACGCCCTACCCGCCGGCGTCGCTCGAACAGCTCTACCTCCCGAGCGTCGAGCGGATCTGCGACGCGGCCCGGAAGGTGGTGGCGTACTAGATGGCCGAGCGGGTCTTCGCGATGCCGGATCTCGGCGAAGGGCTCGAGGAGGGCCGGATCGTGCGGTGGTTGGTCGCCGAGGGCGCTACGGTGGAGCTGAACCAGCCTCTGGTGGAGGTCGAGACCGCGAAAGCGGTCGTCGAGATCCCGTCGCCGTTCGCTGGGGTGATACAGGCCCTGCACGGGTCCGACGGCGAGGACGTGCCGGTCGGGCGACCCCTCGTCACGTTCGAGGTCACCGGAGGAGCGGTCGCCTACCACGCGATGGTGTCCGTCGATCAGCCATCGTCGGGCCCGGTGCCGGCGACACCACCCGTGCGGAAGCTCGCCAAGGAGCTCGGCGTCGACATCCAGACCGTTCGTGGCACCGGAACGCACGCGCGCGTGACCGAGGAGGACGTTCGATCGGCTGCGGAGGGGGTGAACGTCACCGAGCCGTTCCGGGCGGAGCTGGGCGTGTCGCCGCTACCGGTAGTCGTGGCGGCCCTCTGCCGCGTCGCCACCGACCATCCGCTGATCAACGCCCGTTGGTCCTCGGAGGCGATCCTCGCGGCGAACGCGATCAACGTCGGGCTCGCGATCGACACCCAGCGAGGACTCGTCGTAGCGGTCATCCACGATGCGCAGGCCCTCGGGATCGCTCAGATCGCGGCGAAGAGCACGCGGCTAGCCGAGGGAGCGCGCGCCGGCTCCCTCACCCCGAACGACATCGCCGGCGCCACGATCGCCGTCTCCAACACCGGCTCTTACGGGAGCGAAGCGGGGACACCGATCCTGGCGCCGGGTACGAGCGTCACGCTCGCGGTCGGCGTCATCGCAGATCGTGCGCTCGTCGTCGACGGCCAGGTGGTGGCGCGGCCGGCCGCGACGCTTTCGCTCACGTTCGATCACCGCGTACTGGACGGCGCCGCGGCCGGCCGCGCCCTCACCGAGCTCGTCGACCTGTTGCAGTCGGACGAACGTTTGCGAGACTTGCCGCGATGAAGATCGCGTCACTGCTCCCGTCGGCGACCGAGATCGTCTACGCGCTCGGGCTCGGCGACGACCTGATCGGCGTGACCGACGAGTGCGACTACCCGCCGGATGCCGTCACCAAGCCGGTCATCTCGCGGAGCGCGCTCCCCCAGGGCCGCATCCAGGCCCCGCGGGAGATCGACGAGGCGGTGCGCGCCAAGGTGGGGCAGGGCGCCGGCGCGGAAGGGCAGCTCTACATCCTCGACACCGAGCTGCTGCGCCGAGAGCAGCCCGACGTGATCCTCACGCAGGACCTCTGTCGCGTCTGCGCCGTGCCGTCGGGCCAGGTGAAGCGCGCTCTGGAACAGCTCGGCCTCCCGGATGCGAAGGTCATCTCGCTCGATCCCCACACGTTCGAAGAGGTGGTCGCGCAGATCGACGCGGTCGGCGCGATGCTCGATCGCGCCGACCGCGCCGCCTCGATCACCGCGGCCATGCGCGACCGGATCGCGAAGGTTCGCGACACGGCCAAGCGCGTCCCGACGGTCAGCGTGTTCGCGCTGGAATGGTCCGACCCGCCGTTCGCCGCGGGGCACTGGATCCCGGACATGATCGAGATCGTCGGCGGGACGCCGGTCCTCGCGGAGAAGGGCCAGCCGAGTCGCGAGGTCGCCTGGCACGAGGTCCGCGTCGCGGCACCAGAGGTGACCGTCTTCATGCCGTGCGGGTACTACCTGGAGGAGGCCGAGGAAGAGGCGGACCGCTTCTTGGATCAGGCCGAGTTCGCGGACACGCCCGCGGTTCGCAACGGCAACGTGTATGCGGTCGACGCCACGTCGTACTTCTCCAGGCCGGGACCGAGGATCGTCGACGGCCTCGAGATCCTCGCATGGGCCGTGCATCCGGAGTCCTACCCCACGCCGCCGGACGGGACGATCTCGAAGCTCCGATAGGCTCGCCCGATGAAACGGGAGGACGCTCCCATCCTCGAGTTCGACCCGTCCCCGACCGCGGTGATCGAGCCCACCGAGCACATCGACCCTACCGACATCCCTCGCCACGCCGTGCTGTGCTTCTTCCAAGACGTGATCGCGAAGGCGGTCGACGAGTTCGACGGCCGCGAGATCGACGAGGTCCGCTCCGAGATCGGGCTCGTGCCCGTGTACGAGTTGGACTTCGAGGGCTCGCGGCTCGCCCTCGTGCACCCAGGGGTGGGCGCGCCGCTCGCGGCCGGGTTCCTGGAGGAGCTGATCGCACGTGGCGTCACGCGCGTGATCGCTTGCGGCGGCGCCGGCGTGCTCGTCCCCGAGATCGCGCTTGGACACGTGATCGTCCCGACGGCCGCGATCCGCGATGAGGGGACCAGCTACCACTACCTCGCACCGTCCCGAGAGGTCCAACCATCACCTGAAGCCGTGGCCGCGATCGTCGCAACGCTCGAACGGCACGGTGTCCCGCACGTGACCGGCAAGACGTGGACCACCGACGCCCTGTACCGGGAGACTCGCGAGAAGGCTGCGCGTCGCGTCGCCGAGGGGTGCCTCACCGTCGAGATGGAGGCCGCGGCGTTCTTCGCCGTGGCCCGATTCCGGGGGATCGCCTTCGGCCAGTTGCTCTACGCCGGGGACGACCTGTCGGGTGACGTCTGGAACTCCCGCGGGTGGGACGGCCACGAGACCGGCCGCCAACTGCTGTTCCGGCTGGCGGCGGAAGCCGTGCTGGCGTTGTAGCGACCGGGTTGGGACCTGTTCCGTTCGCTAGGCTACGCACCTCATGAAGCGGGAGAACCTCGTGACGCCCGGGGACCTCGGCAAGCGCGTCTCGTTCCAGTTCGAGCTTCCGAACGGATACCTGTCCGAGGCCGTCGGGACCCTCGAGCGCTGGGACGAGGAGGCCGAGACCTACTTCGTCCGCAAGAAGGACGGCTCCGAGGTTCGCGTACCGGTGCGCGGCGTCCTCTTCGGCAAGGTGGTCCCTGGATGAGCGCGGCGGAACTGCCCTCGGCGCAGATCCGGCTGCGGCTCGGTCAGGAGGACGCGCATTACGGTGGCAACCTCGTCGCCGGTGCGACCCAGCTCAAGATCGTGGGCGACCTCATCACCGAGCTCGCGATGCGCTACGACGGCGACGAAGGCCTGTTCCGTGCGTACGAGTCGGTGGAGTTCCTCGCGCCGCTCTACGCCGGAGACTGGATCGAGGCGACCGGACGGATCGTGAGCGTGGGGAACACGTCGCGCCGATGCGAGTTCGAGGTCCGGAAGATCGGCACGGCTCGCACGGACATCTCCGAGAGCGCGGCGGAGTTCCTGGACGAGCCGGTCGTCACGCTCCGAGCGGTCGGGACCACCGTGGTCCCGAAGGATCATCAGCGGTTCCCTCGCTGAGGAAGATCAGCTGGCCTTTTGGAGGCCGTGGATCACCCCGAGCAGCTCGTCCATGTCGAACGGCTTCGGGACGTACGCGTCGACCCCGAGCTCCAGAGCGGTCGCGCGGTCGCTGCCGGAGGCGAGGGCGGTGACCATCACGACCCGGGGTCGTTCGTCGGCGGGGAGCTTCGCGAGCTCACGCATCACGGACCACCCGTCCATCCGGGGCATCATCACGTCGAGCACCATCAGCTCGGGGTGCTTCGCGGAGATCTGCGCCATCGCCTCGACGCCGTTGCGGGCAGTGCACACGTCGTAGCCCTCGGAGCCCAGCGCGAGCTCGAGCACCCACACGACCTCCGGCTCATCGTCGACGACGAGCACGCGGTGGCCCTTCGACACGGGATCGATCCCATCCATATCCCAAGTAACGGGACGAAACGGCATCCCCTCCATGCGTCATCGGTCGCGTTTCCGCACTCCGTCGAGAGGCCGACACGTCGGCCGGACGCGGGTGCGCCGGGGGTGATGAGGGCGTAGTCACGACGCGCCAGTGCGAGCTCAGTCGATCCGCAGCCCGGAGCCAGGGATGACTTCGCCGATCCGGGTCGATCCCGCGGCACGCGAGAGCACCGCATCCGTCTGATCGGGTCCGGTGACCAGCACCATCCCGATGCCCATGTTGAAGGTCGCGAACATGTCCGCGTCGCCGGCATCCGCTCGGCGGTGGATCTCGTCGAAGATCGCGGGCTCCATCCAGGTTCCCCGTTCGATGCGGGCGCCCAGGCCGGCCGGCAGGACCCGCGGGACGTTCTCGAGCAGCCCGCCACCGGTTATGTGCGCGGCCGCATGGACCAACCGATCGCGGCAGAGGGGGAGGACCTCCGGCACGTAGATCCTGCATGGCTCCAGCAGCTCGTCGGCGAAGGTGCGGCCGATCGCGGGCGGTGCGACCGCCAGATCGTCCGGCGTCACGACCGTTCGGACCAAAGAGAAGCCGTTCGCATGGAGCCCGGTCGACGGCAGACCGATCACGACGTCGCCCTCGCGCACGCGATGGGGTCCGAGCAGGTCCGCCTCATCGACGATCCCGACACAGAACCCGGCGAGGTCGAAGCGGTCATCGGCCATGACCACCGGATGCTCCGCCGTCTCGCCGCCCAGCAGCGCGCAGCCCGCCAGGCGACACCCTTCGACGATCCCCTCGACGATCGAAGCCACCTGCTCGGGAACGACGCGGCCGACCGCCAGGTAGTCGAGAAAGAACAGGGGCTCGGCCCCCGTGCACACGACGTCGTCCGCGCACATCGCCACCAGGTCGATCCCCACGGTGTCGAGGCGGCCGGTGATCCGCGCGAACTCGAGCTTCGTCCCGACCCCGTCGGTGGCCGCCGCGAGCAGCCTGCCGTCACCGAGCGAGAAGAGCCCCGCGAAGCCGCCGACGTCCCCGGCGACCTCGGGCCTGCGTGCCCGGGCCGCCAGATCGGCGATGAGCGTCACTGCTTTCGCGGCAGCCTCGGTGTCCACACCCGAGGAACGGTAAGCCTCGCTCATGGCTCAGCCGGTCGGGAGCTTGAGCTGATCCTCGAGGACGTACTTCCCGGCACCTTCGGGGATCTCGATCGGGTACTCGCCGTCGAAACACGCCCTGCAGAAGGTCTCTTTCCCGTCGCCCGCGGCGGCGACCATCCCGTCGAGCGACAGGTACCCGAGCGAGTCCGCGCTCACGTATGAGCGTATCTGGTCAACCGTGAGGTCCGCCGCGATCAGCTCCTGGCGGGTGGGCATGTCGATCCCGTAGAAGCACGGCCATTGGATCGGGGGACACGTGATGCGGATATGGACCTCCGCTGCGCCCGCTTCGCGGAGCGCCTGGACGATCTGCTTCGTCGTCGTCCCTCGCACGATCGAATCGTCCACCACGACGAGCCGTTTGCCCCGGATCGAATCCGGCAACGGGTTGAGCTTGAGCTTCACCCCGCGGTCGCGAAGCGACTGGGACGGCTGGATGAATGTCCGGCCGACGTAGGTGTTCTTGTAGAGGCCGTCGCCGTACGGGATCCCGCTCACCTCGCTGAAGCCCTGCGCGGCCGAGTGGCCGGTCGTCGGGACCGCGATCACCAGGTCGGCGTCGGCAGGATGCTCCTTGGCGAGGATCCGGCCCATCTCGCGCCGCGCTTCGTGAACCGACCGTTCGCGGAGCCGCGAGTCCGGGCGCGCGAGGTAGACGACCTCGAACACGCAGAGCGAGCGCTTCGGAGACTCGGCGAACCGCTGGGCATGCAACCCGCGATCGTCGATCCGCACCAGCTCCCCGGGCTCGACGTCCCGGACGAGCGTCGCGCCCACGATATCGAGCGCGCACGTCTCCGAGGCGACGACGAAACCGTTCGGGAGCCGCCCGATGGAGAGCGGCCGGACCCCGTGGGAGTCGCGTGCCGCGAACACGCTCCGCTCGTCCATGAAGACGAAGCAGAAGGCGCCTCGGAGCTCGGGCAAGACGTCCATCGCGGCGGCCTCGATGCTGCCGGCCTCAGGGGTCCGGTCGGCGATCATCGTCGTCACGATGTCCGAATCCGTCGTCGCGAGACCGGCGCCGCGGACCCGTTCCGCGAGCTCCGATGTGTTCACGAGGTTCCCATTGTGCCCGAGCGCGATGGAGTGCACACCGTCGGTCTTGAAGACCGGCTGGGCGTTGTCCCAGGTGGTCGAACCGGTGGTCGAGTACCGGGTATGCCCCACAGCGAGATCCCCGTGGAGCGTCGTCAGGGTCGCTTCGTTGAAGACCTGGCTGACCAGCCCTAGGTCCTTGTAGACGAGGATGTTCGTCCCGTCGGAGACCGCGATCCCGGCGGATTCCTGTCCGCGGTGCTGCTGCGCGAACAGACCGAAGTACGTGAGGCGGGCGACCTCGTCGCCGGGTGCCCATACGCCGAAGAGCCCGCATTCCTCTTTCGGTGACTCGGCGCCCATCGAGGGCCCCAGTGTATCGAGACGGTTCCCGCGCGACGGGAGCCCCGCTGGGTCCTCACGGGATCAGCGTGATCGGGAGGTCGCGGGAGACGGTCCCGAGCCCGTCGCGATCGAACGTGAGCACCGTTCCCCCGTTCCGCTCCGCACAGGCGATGACGGCCGCGTCGGGGAACCCGAGCGGAAGCTCCGCGTAGCGGGTCATCAACGCCCGGATCCGTGGCAGGTCCAGATCACCGCAGTCGAGAAGGGTCTCGCCGGTCTCGATGCCCTCCAGGAAGGTGAGGCTGGCCGCCGGCGCGAGCCGGCGGCCGAGCACCCGGTCGACCTCCGCGAGGATGCCGACCGGAACGACGGTCGGCATCCTCGCGACCTCGAGCGCGCGGACGGCCCGTCGGTGGCGGCGGTCGGATCGGACGAGGAGCGCGACGACGCCGGACGTGCCGAGGGTGATCACGGCCGACGCTGAGACCGGATCGTGCGAGGACCGGCAGGAGACCCGTCCCTCCACGCGCCCACCCAGGAAGGCAGTCGGTACCCGTCGCATCGGCCGAGGTACCGGTCGATGGCCTCGCGGATCAGCTGGTCGCGGGGGCGATCGCTGGACGCGGCGAGCGAGCTCAGCCGCCGGCGCTGATCCGCGTCCAGGTAGATCGCGGTCCGTTCGACCCGCGGGATCACCGACGTCGCCGCGGACGCCGAGGACGCCACGGGGGGCTGCCACCCGTCCATCGTGCACAGGAGAACACGACGCGTCCGACGCTCGCCGTGACGACGGTCACGCCGCGGGAAGGGATCCCTCGAGACGGAGCAACAGCTCCTTCCGGGGGAGACCGCCCCCGTACCCGGTGAGGTTCCCGCCGGCGCCGATCACCCGGTGGCAGGGGACGACGATCGGGATCGGGTTGGCGCCGAGCGCGGCGCCCACCGCTCGCGCCGCCTTCGGGCGCCCGATACGGCCGGCGATCTCTCCGTAGGTGGCGAGGCGACCGAACGGGACCCGGGCCGTCGCCCCGAGCACGTCCTTCGCGAACGGGCTCATCAGTCGCCGGTCGAGGCGGAGATCGAAATGGCGGCGCGCTCCACGGAAGTACTCGTCGAGCTCACGGCGCACGTCATCCGTGGCGCGCGCCGCCATCAGCACGCG
>VAYF01000065.1:0-13020 GCA_005883885.1 Actinomycetota bacterium
AAGGTCTCGTGCTGATCCCGCTCCCCGGCGCCCGGCGCAACCTCCCTGTCGGCGAACTCGCGGACGAGCGCTCGAAGCTGCTGCTGCTCCTCGGTGAGGTCGAAGTTCATACCGGCTCGAACCCCTGCAGGTCCAGGATCGACGCGGTGCGCTCCGGCCGGAGGACAGCCCGAACGCGCCCACCGATGTCGGCCGTTCCCAGGAGCCGGTGCAGCAGGACGGTGTCGGCGCCGTCGAGGCGGACGAGCGCGAACGTCACGGGCGGGTCGAGCGGCCTGCCGTCGACGTCCTGACGGGCGACGGTCCACGACTCCACGGTCCCCTCGGGACCGCACTCGGTGTCGGGCACGAGTCCGGCGAGGCAGCGTTCGCAGAAGATCCGTGCCGGCAGGTAGGTGACGCCGCAGTCGGCGCACCGCGAGCCGAGGAACGTTCCGCGGTCCCGGAGCGCCTCGAAGAAGGCCGTGTTGCCGACCCCGGGCGTGTAGCGGAACGCGACCGGGAGTTCTCCCTCGATCCGGCGGACGGTCACGGGGTCATCTCCCCAGCCGCGGCGGCGACGAGCTCGCGATCGGGCGCCGGATCGCGCGGCCGGAAATAGGCGATATCGAGGATCGAGCCGGTGCGATCGTCCAGGGGTCGCCACACGGCCTCGACGGCCATCCCGATCCGCACGTCGTCCGGTGCGACCTCGTCGAGCTTGTGGAGGAAGCCGCCGTCGCTCGACCCGTCGATCCTGATCACCGCCGGCAGCTCGGGTTCATCGAGCGGGCGCATATCCCACGTCACGTGGCAGATCGAGAAGGTCTCGACCGTCCCCGTGGCGGCGAGCTCCATCCACGCGTCGGTCGACCGGAAGCACCGTTCGCAGAACGCTCGGGGCGGGACCAGGGTTCGACCGCAGGAGGCGCAGGTGGTGGCGAGGATCCTCCCGTCGCGGAGCCCGTCGAGGAAGGCACCGATGGCATCGCCCGGATCCCAGGCGTAAAGAACGTCCAGCGGTGTGTCGACGGCGCCGGCCACGCTACGGAATTGCGCGTCCGAGAGTGACGTCGGCCCGAGCATGCTGGTAGGCGGAGCCGCGGATTGGCCGGAGGGGTCCGGGCGAAGCGGGGAAGGGTGGGGCCTGGCCGCGAGCCCGGATCCCCGCAGGCCGCCAGCTCCGCCGGCGCCCATCACGACCACCGTACCGACCTGCATCAGATCGCCCCACGCCTGTGCCACGCCGCGCTCCGGTGTCCCGGGGACCTGACGTGCTCCGGCTTCGCCGCGGAGCTGCCAGAAGAGCTCGGCGATCTTCATCAGCCCGGCCGCCGCGATCGGGTTCCCAACCCCGAGCAGCCCTCCGCTCGGACAACACGGGAGGTCCCCGTCGCGGGCGGTCACGCCGGCCGCCGCCGCCTCCGGAGCCTTCCCCTTGTCGAACAACAGGAGGCCCTCCAGGTGGTGGAGCTCCTTGTAGTCGAACGGGTCGTAGGGCTCGGCGACGTGGATCTGCTTGCGTGGTTCGGTGATGCCGGCCATCCCGTAGGCCATCCGAGCGGCCTTCTCGACGTACTCGGGATAGGACAGGTCTCGGTTCGTCCAGTATGTGCTATCGAGGTTCCACCCGACGCCGTCGATCCAGACGGGCGCAGCGGTGAGTCGCCGAGCCGTCTCCTCGGAGGCCATGATGATCGCGACGGCTCCATCGCTGATCGGCGAGACGTCCAGCCGCTGCACGGGCCACGCCAGCACGTCGGACGCGAGCACGTCATCGACCGAGATGTCGGCTTGCCCGAGGAGCGCGGCCGGGTGATCCGCGGCGTTGCGCTTGTTCTTGACCGCGACGGCCGCGATGTCGCGCTTCTCCAGCCCATAGCGCTGCATGTACCGGTTCATCTCGAGGGCGAAGATCCACAGCAGGTTGGGCCCAAGAGGCCGTTCCAGGATGTTGTCGAAGATCGTCAGGAACGCGCCCTGCGGGTGCGGCTGGCAGGACGACATCTTCTCCTCGGCGACGCACAGCACCACATCCGCCTGCCCGGACGCCACCGTGTACCAGCCCTGGATCGCGGTGAACACGCCGCTGCCGCCGCCCACGTACGTTCGGATGAAGGGCTTGTTCCATCCGCCGGCGCCGTCCGCCAGGTAGTCGCCCTTCCGATGGACGCCGTCGAAGGCATCCGGGGCGCTCGTGAGACAGACCGCGTCGACCTGGCCGAGCTTCATCTCCGCTGCGTCGAGCGCCGCCCGAGACGCCTGGAAGGCGAGCTCCTTGCCGGTCTCCTGCGCGCGACGAACGAACCGCGTCATCCCGGCGCCGACCACCGCGACCCGGCGACCCGTCATGCGTGGCCCTCGCCGGGATCGGCCCGCTCGAAATAGGCGAGCACATTGCCATCGGGGTCGGTGAAGGTGGCGAAGCGCTGCCTGCCGTCCTCGCCTCCGCCTTCGTGATCGATCGCAACGCCCTTCGCCTTCAGCCCGGTGGTCGACGCGTCCAGATCATCGACCGTGAAGCCGATCGTCCCGCCGGGCTCCATCGCCTCTCCCGGTCGGACGCCGTGCAGCCCGAGCGGGATCGTGCCGGTCTCGAACTGCGCCCAGTCGTTCCCCGCGCGGAAGTGCAACCGGAGGCCGAGCGTCGTCTCGTAGAAGGACACCGCGCGGTCCATGTCTTGGACGAACAGGTAGACGAGGTCGATGGGGGGCATCGCCCTTATCGATCCATCCGGAGGACGGCGACGGCCGCGCTGGTGCTCGGGACGCCGCGCCAAGACTGGACGACCGCGGCGCGGCCATCGCCGGCGCGGAGCTGCTCGACGGCGGCGAGGGTGCGGGCCAGGCCGTTGGCCTCGTGGAGGTATCCCTCGCCGATCGCTCCTCCCGAGCGGTTGACGGACGCGGGATCGAGCTCGGCCAGCCCGAGCGCGTCGAGATGCTGGAGCTGCTTGTACGCGAACGTGTCGTCGACCTCGGCAGTGTCGATGTCGGCGGGCCCCACGTCGGCTTGTGCGAAGGCGGTCGCGGCCGCTCGCTCGGCCGCCACCGCCCGTGACCAGTCACGGCTCTCGACCGACGGCGCGTCCTGGCTCCAGCCGATGCCGTCCATCCAGACGGTCGGGCGTCCGTCCGTGCGATCCTCGGAGGCGAGCACGATCACGACGCATCCGTCCGCGCTCCGCGCGGCCTGATGCGTCGTGAGCGGGTCGAACAGCGGTGCATCGTCGCCGTCGACGTCGGCGAACGATGCGCGCCGGTTCGACCGGGCCTGATCGCGGTTGCGCGTGGCCACGTCGGCGCACTGCTCGACGGTCCTGCCACTCGCGTGCAGGTAGCGCCGCATCTCGAGACCCGCCAGCGCGAGCGCGGGCACCCCGAGGGGACGGTTGAGCACCGGGTCCAACGCGAACGCGTCGACCCGGCCCGGCGTGAGGATGTCCGAGGCCTTCGAGTGCGCCTCGACCGCGACGACGTTCGCCGCGCCGCTCCGGATCAACATCAGGGCCGTGGCCACCGCGAAGAGGCCGTCGGAGGCGACCGTCTGGACGGGCCGCTGGACCGCGCCGAGCTGATCGGGGACGTACTCGTCGAAGATGCTCGTGCCCTCCTCGAGGTCCTCGGAAGCGCACACGAAGGAATCGACGTCGGTCCGAGGGTCGAGGCCGGCGTCCAGGTACGCGGCAGACGCGGCCTCGAACATCAGCTCCTTGTAGCTGCGTCCGGCGGTGGTGGGCGTGAACCCGGACCACCCCACGCCGGTGACGCCGATCCGCGGGCTCATCGGCACCGGTTCTACCATGCAGCCGTGAACGACGTCGTCTGGTCCCCGCCACCTGCATACGTCGAACGGGCCAACGTCACCCGATTCATGCGCGCGCATGGGATCGAGACCTACGACGAGCTGGTCCGTCGTTCCGTCGAGGACATCGGATGGTTCTGGGATGCCGTGGTCAGCGACCTCGACATCGAGTTCTTCGAACCGTACGCCGAGGTCTTCGACACCGGTTCCGGGGTCGAATGGACCACCTGGTTCAGGGGGGGGACGCTGAACCTCGCGCACCAGTGCGTCGATCGATGGGCCTCGAGGACGCCGGATGCACCCGCTGTGGTCGGCGAAGGCGAGGACGGGTCCGTCCGCACGTGGACCTACGTCGACCTGCGGAAGGAGACCGATCGGCTCGCGCGGGGGCTCCGCTCCTTGGGCGTGGAGGCGCGGGACACGGTCGGCATCTTCCTCCCGATGATCCCCGAGGCCGTCGCCGCCATCATGGCCTGCTCGAAGATCGGCGCGATCTGGGTGCCGATCTTCAGCGGGTTCGGCCCCGACGCGGTCGCGGCGCGGCTCGCGGATGCGCGGACGAAGGTGTTGATCACGGCCGACGGCTCGCTGCGCAAGGGCCAGGTCGTCCCGATGAAGATGACGGCCGACCGTGCGGCGGACATCGCCGGGCGCGTCGAGCACATCGTCGTCCTGCGTCACCTCGACGATCCCGCGACGCCCTGGAACGACGCCCGCGATCGATGGTGGGACGACCTCGCGGAGATTGACGAACCGATGCCCGCCGAGGCCCTCGAGGCCGAGCACCCGCTGTTCATCGGCTACACGAGCGGCACGACGGGCAAGCCGAAGGGCGTGGTGCACGTCCACGGCGGGTTCCTCGTCAAGATCGCCGAGGAGGTCGCCTACCAGGTCGACCTGCATCCCGGTGAAGTGCTGCACTGGGCGACCGACCTCGGCTGGATCATGGGGCCGTGGGAGATCGTCGGCTCCCTCGCGCTTGGCGCGACCGTGCTGCTCTTCGAAGGAGCTCCCACCCATCCGGGGGCCGATCGCCTGTGGTCCCTCGTCGAGCGACATGGGGTCACGGCGCTCGGGGTATCCCCCACCCTGATCCGGGCTCTGATCCCGCAGGGGCTCGACCCGGTGCGCGCCCACGACCTCTCGAGCTTGCGGGTCCTCGCCTCGACCGGCGAGCCATGGGATCCGGCTTCCTACGGCTGGCTCTTCGAGCAGGTCGGTGCGGGAAGACTCCCGATCATCAACCTGTCCGGAGGGACGGAGGTCGGGGCGTGCTTCCTGTCGCCGACCCCGATCTGCGAGCTGAAGCCGCTCACCCTCCGCGGGCCGGCGCTCGGCATGGCCGTCGACGTCTGGCGCCCCGACGGCACGCCCGCAGGACCGAACGAGGTCGGCGAGCTCGTGTGTACGCAGCCGTGGCCGGCGATGGCACGCGGGATCTGGGGCGATCCCCGGCGGTACCTCGACACCTACTGGTCGCGGTGGCCGGGCGTCTGGGTGCACGGCGATTGGGCCGTCCGCGACGAGGACGGGTTCTGGTTCCTCCGCGGGCGCTCGGACGACACGCTCAACATCGCCGGCAAGCGGATCGGTCCGGCCGAGGTCGAATCGGCGATCGCCTCACATCCCTCCGTCGCGGAATCGGCGGCCGTGGGTGTCCCGGATCCCCTCAAGGGAGAGCAGGTGTGGTGCTTCGTGGTGCTCAAACCGAACGAGCCCGCGGACGCAGACGAGCTCCGTCGGGTGGTCGCCGAGCACCTCGGGAAGTCGTTCGCGCCCGCGCGGATCGTGTTCGTCGACGAGCTGCCGAAGACCCGGAGCGCGAAGATCGTCCGACGGGCGATCCGGGCGGCCGCGCTGGGGGAGGACCCTGGCGATCTGTCGGGCCTCGAGGATCCTCGGTCCCTCGACGCGGTCCGCGACGCGGTCGGCCGGTAGGCTGCTTCATCCATGCGCGTCGCGGTCTGTCAGATGAACGCGGGCGGTGGCGACGTTCCGGAGAACGTCGCCACCGCCGTCCGGCTGCTCGAGGAGGCCGCCGACGGGGGTGCCGATCTCGCGGCGCTGCCGGAGCTGTGGCCGGCCAACGGATCGCCCGCCCGGATGCGCGAGACCGCGGAGCCGATCCCGGGGTCGTTCACCGACGCCGTCGCGGCGATCGCACGCGCTCGCTCGATGTGGATCGTCGGCGGCTCGGTCGCCGAAGCTGCCGGCGACGTCGTGTTCAACACGTCATGCCTGTTCGATCGCGACGGCGAGATCGTCGCACGCTATCGCAAGATCCACCTGTTCGATGTCGACCTGCCCGGCGAGCCACCGCTGCGCGAGTCCGCGCTCTTCTCCGCGGGAGAGGAGCTCGTCACGCACGACACCGACCTGGGGCGCATCGGGCTCTCGATCTGCTACGACGTCCGGTTCCCCGAGCTCTACCGCGGGCTGATGACGCTCGGCGCGGAGATCGTCTGCGTGCCGTCGGCGTTCACGGAGGTGACCGGTCGCGCGCACTGGGAGGTGCTGCTGCGAGCGCGGGCGATCGAGGAGCAGTGCTTCATCCTGGCGCCCGCGCAGTGGGGACCGTGGGGCCGCCCCGAGGAGGGCCGCCGGACGTACGGGAACTCGATCGTGGTCGATCCGTGGGGCGAGGTGCTCGTCCGTGCCCCACATGAGGGGGACGGGGTCTGGCTCGCCGACCTCGACATGGCGAAGCTCCAGCACGTTCGCCAGACGCTCCCGGCGCTGCAGCACCGACGTCTAGGGCCCGTCTGCTGATGCCCACGGCGCTTCCGGACGGGTTCGAGCTCGACGACGACCGGGATCGCGTGGACGTCGACGTCGTTCACCGCTTCCTGTCGGAGGAGGCGTACTGGGTGCGAGGCCGCTCGCGGGCAACGATCGCCGAGCTGATCCGATCATCGACGCGCGTGATCGCGGCGTACGGCCCGGACGGCTCCCTCGTTGGCTTCTGTCGCGTGATGTCCGACGGATCGAGCATGGCGTGGCTGGGCGACGTGTTCGTGCTGGAGCCCTACCGCGGCCGGGGGATCGGCACCGCCTTGGTCCGCGATGCCCTCGAGGACCCGTGGTCCGCGGACTGCTACTGGTACCTCAACACGCGCGATGCGCAGGCGCTGTACGAGCGGTTCGGGTTCGTCGGAGCGGACCCCGCTCGCACCCTCGTTCGTCCCGGCCGGGAACGCACCTAGAACGCGAGATCCTCCGGCGTGTCCACGTCACGCGGAACCGGGCGGTCGATCGGCACGTCCTCGACCCATTCGGGATGCGAGGCGATCAGCACGCGCGCGCCGGCGTCGCCGTGCAGGTGCCCGGCATCCGCGTAGATCTCCCGGGAGAGCAGCGACGGTCCGGGGGCGTCGGTGAACCGCAAGCGCGCGATCCGGGCGCGCGTCGCGCGGAAGGTCTCGACCTGCCCGTCCCGGAACGAGGGGTTGCGGACGGCGCGGACCTCGGCGGGGAGCACTGCCTCGACGGCATCGGCGTCGTGACCCGTCACGACGACGATCTCGTCGACGCCGCCCTCGCGGAGCGCCGTGACCGCGTGCATGACGAGTGGACTGCCGTCGAGCTCCGCCAACTGCTTCGTGCCGCCGAACCGCGAGCCGGTCCCCGCCGCGAGCACGATCCCCGAGATCACGCGTGCCGGGTTTTCGAACCGCCGAAGAGCCGCCGGAAGAAGGACACGAGCACGCTCCACGTGGCCGAGAGGCCGAGCCGGATGCCCCCGACGGGCTTCGCGCCGGGGGCCGGCGCCGACGACGGGGTCGACGCACCGACCGGATCGGCGGCGCCGGCCGCGCCCCCGAGGCTCTGTTCGAGGCAATCCGCGAACTGTTGGGTCAGTCGCTTCGAGACCTCCGGGAGCAGGCCGCGCGAGAGCTGTGCGGCCGCGCCCGTGAGGGTCATGTCGGCCTGCATCTTCACCGTGGTCCCGGCGTCCACGGACTCGAGCCACGACGTGACCGTGGCGTCCGCGGCTCCCTTGCCCTTCTGCTCGGTGCCCTTCGCGTGCAGGACCACGCGATGCGCCGCGTCGTCGCGCTCCTCCATCGACACCGAGCCCGCGAACGACATCGAGACCGGGCCGAACTTCATGCTGAGCCTGCCCTTCCAGTTGCGATCGTCGACCGTCTCCGTGAGCTCGGCCCCGGGCATGCACGGCGCCACCTGGTGGACGTCGAGGAGGTAGTCCCACACCTGATCGAGCGGCTTGGCCACCGTGAACTCGTTCTCGATGATCATCGGGTGCAGCCTAACGAGCTTCCGTTCCCGGCCGCGGACGGTCGTGGATCGGGGTCGGCCGTTCCCGGAGGAACCCACCGTCGCGTCCGCGCCGCACGGCGACGATCTCCCCGACGATCGCCTGGGCGATCTCCTCGGGTCCTTCCGCGCCGAGGTCGAGGCCGGCCGGGCCGTGGAGCCGTGCTCGGCGGTCCTCCGTGATCGGGGTGCCCTCCTCGTCGAGCTCCATCATCAGGCGTTGGGTTCGCGCCGCCGGGCCGAGCATCGCCACGTAGCGGGCATCCGTCGTGAGGAGGCTCCGCAGGTACTCCTTGTCGCGGAGGAAGTTGTGCGTCATCAAGACGACGAAGGTCCGGGGGTCGATCGTGACCGCCTTCGCGACCTCCGACGGGTCATCGACCAGTACGAACGCGTGTGCCTCGGGGAACCGCTCGTGGTTCAAGAAGCCCGCCCGGTCGTCGACGACGGTCGCGTTCCAACCGAGGAGCGAGGCCGCTCGAACCAGCGGGATCGCGTCGTGTCCGGCTCCGCAGATCACGAGCCGCAGGGGTGGGTCCAGGATCTCGACGAACGCACGGACCCCCTCACGGAAGGTCCGGATCTCCGAGCGCTCGGCCGAGAGGAGGTCGCGTCCCGCGGCGGTCGCCTCGGCGTCCACGTCGGGGCGGCCGAGGGACCCATCGACGGTGCCGTCCGGCATCACGATCAGCCGTGCGCCGGGAACGATCACGTCCGGTTCGGCGGACTCGATCACGGTGATGAGGCAGATCGGCCGCTCCTCATCGAGGGCTGTCCGGAGGGCGTGGGCGGCTTCGGCTGCACGATCTGCGGGCTCGATGAAGACCTCGATCGCCCCGTTGCAGCCGAGCCCCAGACCCCACACGGCATCGTCGTCGGCGGTCAGATCCCACCCCGCAAGACGGGCCCGTCCCTCCTGTATCACCAGGCGGGCCATGTCGGCGACGTCCCCCTCGAGGCAGCCACCGCTGATGTTGCCGATGGGGGCGCCTTCCTCTGGGACGAGGAGCCGCGCGCCCGGGCGACGGTAGGTGGACCCGCGGACGGCGACGATCGTCGCGAGCGCCATCCGCTGGCCGCTGGCGGAGAGGGATCCGATCGCTGCGAGGACGTCCGCGATCTCGCTCACGGAGCCGATGGTACCGGGGTTCAGGTGGTCGGACGGGTGCCGATACCAGCAAGGATGGACGACTCCTTCTCGTTCGGCAAGCCGTCGCGCAAGCGTGCGCTGCCGGCCGCCCGGCGCCCGAAGGCACCGAAGGTCGAGGCCGGTTCGGGCCGCGGCCGCATCGTGCTGGTCGTCGCTGCCGGGGTGATCGCCGTCGTCCTGATCGCGGGGTACATGACCTTCCTGAAAGGCAGCGGCGAGCAGATCGCGTCCGGCGAGCGGAGCGCGATCTCGCAGATCGGCGCCGCCAAGGATGTCGAAGCGCAGACGACCGAACAACAGGCGGTCACGGCGGTCCAGGAGCTCTACGCCGAGCAAGGCTCCTTCGACGGCGTTACCGTCGCCGCACTCAAGCATTTCGAGCCGGCGTTCTCGTATACGGAGAGCTCCTCGACCGGCCCGAAGGTGATCGCGGTGGGCTCGTCTTCGATGGGGATCGGCCTCGCCGTCCTGTCCCAGTCGGGCCGGTGCTTCTATCTCCACATCGCTGCCTCCTCCGTCCGGTACGGTGCCGGCACCACCTGTACCGGGTCGGCCGCGTTGACCGCGTCGGCCACGAGCTGGCCCACGTGAGCGATACCTTCACCTTCATCGCGCCGGTCATGCCTCGGCGCCGCGCGGACCCCTTCGCCGTGAAGCTCGCGGCGTCCGGCGTGGTCCTGCTCGTGCTGATCTCGGCGTTCGCGACCTTCGTCGTCGCCCAGGAGCGCTCAGCGGATGCCCGGCACGCGGTGCTCGAGGCGAGGACGGCTGCCGAGGAACAGGCGAACGCGGACCGGCTGGCGTCGATCCCCGACGCGGCCGCCACCGGTCCGGTGGCGGCCGGGCCCGTCCCCGGTGGCGTCGCCAAGCTGCTCGACGGTCAAGCGAGGGATGCGGCCGAGCGCGCCCTCGCGCTCGCGCGAGGCGCGCTCGGCCGCGGCGACCTCGGGGCGGCGGACGCCACCCAGCTCGCCGGCGCCGACCCGACGCTCCTGTTCGTCGACGGAGCCTCGACGGCGCCCACGATCGTCAGCGTTGCCCTGAGCGGCGGTAGCTGGGCCGCCGCGGTGATGGGCCCCTCCGGGGCGTGCTACGGGGTCTCGCTCGACACCCAGGGGGTCGTTCGATACGACCGGTCCCGTCCCTGCACGGGGCGAGCCGCGCTCGCCGCCGCCGGCGCGGCCTAGCAGCGCCCTATCCGGTAATCCCTCCGCGGGTCCCTTCGGCCGCAACTCGCGCGTTCTCCACCTCCGTATTAGGGTCGGCGTTACCCCGCAACGCGCTCCATCCGGAAGGAGGGGGGATCCGTGGCGCAGATCGCGGTCACCGTGAATGGGATGCGGCGCGAGGCCGATGTCGAGCCTCGCACGCTCCTCGTGTACTTCCTCCGGGAGCAGCTGGGCCTCACCGGAACGAACGTCGGGTGCGACACGTCGTCTTGTGGCGCGTGCACGGTGCACCTGGACGGCGAGTCGGTGAAGTCCTGCACGCTCCTGGCGGTCCAGGTGGACGACCGCGAGGTCACGACGATCGAAGCCCTGGCCGGCGCCGACGGGACCCTGCACCCGCTGCAGGATGCCTTCCATCGCCACCACGGCCTCCAGTGCGGGTACTGCACGCCCGGCATGTTGATGGCGGCCGCGAGCTACCTGAAGGAGAACCCGGCGCCGACGGAGGCGGAGGTGCGCGAGTCCCTCGAAGGGAACCTCTGCCGGTGCACCGGTTACCAGAACATCGTCGAGTCGATCCTGGACGCCGCCGGCCAGATGAGCGGCGCGAAGGCCTGAGGGGAGGACCGTCATGGTCGCGACCGAACCGTTCGTCGGGCGCCCGGTCCTCCGCAAGGAAGACCCGGAGCTCATCACGGGAGAGGCGCAGTACGTCGACAACTGGACGATGCCCGGGATGGTGTGGATGGCGCTCGTCCGGCCGCCGTACGTCCACGCGACGATCGATGCGATCGAGACGGCGGAGGCGGCCGCGATGCCGGGCGTGGTCGGCGTCTTCACGGCTGCCGACCTCGAGCTGGGCGCGCTGCCGTTCGTCTGGCCGATCACCGAGGACATCAAGGTTCCCGTCCGGTACCCCCTGACGGGGGACAAGATCCGGTTCGCCGGTGACGCCGTCGCCGTCGTCGTCGCCGAGCGCCGCGAGCAGGCGATCGACGCGGCGGAGCTCGTCTCGATCACGGCCACCGAGCTGCCCGCGGTGACCGACATCGAGAAGGCCGCGGCCGACGGCGCATCGCTGATCCACGACGAGCTCGGGACGAACGTCACGGTGCACTGGGTCCACGGCGGCGCCGGCGATCAGTCGGTCTTCGATACGGCGCCCGTGGTCATCACGGAACGGTACGTGCAGCCGCGCTTGATCCCGAACGCGATCGAGCCCCGCGGTTGCCTCGCCTACGGCGTGCCCGCGATGAACGAGTGGACGCTCGTGTCCGCGACGCAGATCCCGCACATCGTGAAGGTGACGCTGTCGGGCGTGATCGGCTCGGAGAAGAACCTGCGCGTGATCGCTCCCGACGTCGGCGGCGGGTTCGGCTCGAAGCTCAACGTGTACGCCGAGGAGGCGCTCGCGCTCGCACTGGCGAAGCGTCTGGGGCGTCCCGTGAAGTGGATCGAGGAACGGAGCGAGAACTACGTCGCGACGACCCACGGTCGCGGCGTGCTCCACGACGTCACCCTCGCCGCCGACGAGCAGGGCAAGCTGATCGGGATGAAGTTCGTCGAGCTCGCGGATATGGGCGCGTACTACCAGCTGCTGACCCCTGGGATCCCCGAGCTCGGCGGGTGGGTCTACATGGGCCCCTATGACCCGCAGACCTATTGGTACGAGTTCCGCGGCGTCCTGACGAACGCGACGCCGACCGATGCCTATCGCGGGGCGGGTCGTCCCGAGGCGACCTACGTGATCGAGCGCGCGATGGACGCGCTCGCCCGGAAGGTGGGGAAGGACCCGGCCGAGGTCCGCCGGATCAACCTCCACGCGCCGTTCCTGGAGGCGACGCCGTTCATCTGCGGGCTGTCGGTCGACTCCGGCAACTTCGAGCCCCTCCTCGACAAGGCGCTCGAGCTGGTCGGCTACGAGCAGCTCCGCAAGGAGCAGGCGGCGCGGCGGGACGCCGGCGACGTTCGTCAGCTCGGGATCGGCGTGACCACCTATATCGAGATGTGCGGGTTGGCGCCGTCGAACATCCTCGGGGCGTTGCGCTATGCGGCCGGGGGCTGGGACGGAGCCACGATCGAGTGTTTGCCGTCGGGCGAGGTCATCTTGAAGACGGGGACCTCGCCGCATGGCCAAGGGCACGACACGGCGTGGTCGCAGATCGTCGCCGACGGGCTCGGGGTCGATCCGGACAAGGTGACCGTGCTCCACGGCGACACGCAGGTGGCTCCGCTCGGCATGGACACGTACGGGAGCCGCAGCGTCTCGGTCGGCGGCGTCGCGATCCACTTCGCCATGGAGAAGATCAAGGAGAAGGCGCGGACGATCGCCGCGCACGAGCTGGAGGTCTCCGAGGACGATCTCGCATGGGCCGACGGGGCCTATCGCGTGAGCGGAGCGCCGGACAAGGCAAGGACGATCCCCGAGATCGCTGTGTCCGCCTGGCACGCCCACGCGTTGCCCGACGGCGTGGAGCCACATCTCAACGCCACTGCTGTCTACGACCCGAAGAACTTCACCTGGCCGGCGGGAGCGCACGTCTGCGTCGTGGAGGTGGACACCGAGACCGGGGCCGCCGACATCATCCAGTACATCGCGGTCGACGACTGCGGGACGGTGATCAACCCGATGATCGTGGAAG
>VAYF01000065.1:13047-15918 GCA_005883885.1 Actinomycetota bacterium
AGATCCCGCACATGACGACCGACAACTCGCAGGAGACGCCGTCATCGACCAACCCGCTCGGGGTCAAGGGGATCGGTGAGGCGGGCACCATCGCCTCGCCACCCACCGTCATCAACGCGGTGGTCGACGCCCTGTCGCATCTCGGGGTGACGGAGGTCGGCAAGCCGGCGTCGCCCGAACGCGTCTGGCGAGCGATCCAGGAGGCGACCACAGGGTCGCCGGGAGTGAGCGGTGGTTTCGGCGGAGCGACCCCGGCACAGCGAGAGGGAGGGACGGCATGATCCCGGCACCGTTCGACTACGCACGAGCCGGTTCGGTGGAGGAGGCCATCTCGCTGCTCGGCTCGGATCCCGACGCGAAGATCCTGGCCGGTGGTCACTCGTTGCTGCCGGCGATGCGCCTGCGGATCGCGCGGCCCTCGATGCTCGTCGACATCGGACGGATCGCCGGCCTCTCGTACGTCCGCGAGGACGGGGACCGGATCGCGATCGGTGCGCTCACGCGGCACCATGACGTGGCGAACGCCGAGGCGCTCCAGCAGCTCTGTCCGATCGTCGCGCACGCCGCGGGACAGATCGGCGATCCGCAGGTGCGCCACATGGGCACGATCGGGGGATCGGTCGCGCACGGCGATCCGGCGGGCGACCTCCCGTCGGTGCTGCTCGCGCTCGACGCGGAGTTCGTCGCCCAAGGACCGAAGGGCACGCGCATGGTCGCGGCGACCGACTTCTTCACGTCGCTCTTCGAGACGGCGCTCGCGGCCGACGAGGTGCTCACCGAGATCCGCGTTCCGAAGGCGAACGGGGGATGGAGCTTCATGAAGTTCCAGCGCCGGGCGCAGGATTGGGCCGTGGTCGGCGTTTCGGCCGTCCGTGCGAACGGCGGGGTCCATGTCGGCCTGACGAACATGGGGCTCACGCCGCTGCGTGCGGCGGGGGTCGAGGAGGCGGTGGGTGGGGGCGCGGACGCCGCGTCCGCCGCGGCCCGCGCGGACGAGGGGACCGCGCCCCCGGACGACGCGTTCGGGTCGGCCGAGTACCGGCGCCACCTGGTGAAGGTGCTCGTGCGGCGAGCGCTCGAGGAGGCTTTGGCATAGCGCTGCTCGCCCAGGTCCTCACCCCGTACACGCGGGATTGGTGGATCAGGTTCGCGATCGGGGTCGCGATCTCCATCGCGATCGCGATCGTGGTCAGCCTGGTCGTCGGCCGGTACGTGCGGCGGTACCGCCGCCGGGCCAAGGAGACCGGAGACGACACCGAGGGTCGCCGTCGCCGCCGACTGACCACCGTGGTCTCACTGGCCGGCGGGATCGTCGTGGTGATCGCCTGGCTGATGGTCGGGCTGACGATCCTCCGAGGGTTCAACGTCAGCCTCGGCCCGCTGGTCCTGAGCGCCGGCATCGCCGGCGTCGCGCTCGGGTTCGGGGCACAGACCCTGGTGCGCGACACGATCTCGGGACTCTTCATCGTGCTGGAACGGCAGTACGACATCGGTGATGTCGTCGACCTCGAGACCGACGGCGGGCTCGTCTCCGGCACCGTCGAGGCCCTCAGCCTCCGGATCACGAGCGTCCGTCAGTTCGATGGGACGCTGAGCATCGTCCCGAACGGTGCGGTGCATGTCGTCCGCAACAAGACGCGCGGATGGGGCCGGGCGATCGTCGACGTCCGAGTTGCGGTGACGGAGGACGCCGGTCGCGTCCGCGTCGTCCTGGAGGAGCTGCTCGAGGAGCTCTCCTCGGAGGAGCCGTTCGAGAGCGGGCTCCGGAAGAACCCGGAGGTGTTGGGCGTCGTGCAGGTCACGGACGCCGCCCAGGTGATCCGGGTCGTCGCCGAGACCGAGCCGTCGCGCCGGTGGGCGATCGAGCGAGAGCTCCGGGAGCGCATCACGGCGCGGATCGCCGAGCGGGGGATCCACGTCCCGCCGGTCCCGATGCAAGCGCGCGGCTCGGAACCCGGCGACTGACGGGTACGCTGCGAGCATGCCGGAGCTCGCCTTCGCGGATGTCGAGGACCTGCAGGATGCGTTGGCGCACCATTCCTATCTCGCGGACCGTGGGCTGACGACCGCGGTCTACCTCGCGCTGTCGCTCGGCAAGCCGCTCCTGCTCGAGGGGGAGGCAGGGGTGGGCAAGACCGAGGTCGCGAAGGTGCTCGCCGAGCTGCTCGACCGGCGGCTGATCCGGCTGCAGTGCTACGAAGGGATCGATGCCTCGCAGGCGCTCTACGAATGGAACTACGCGCGGCAGCTGATCGCGGTCCGTGCGATGGACGCCACCGACGCGGAGGCCCACGTGGAGGACCTGTTCGGACCGGAGTTCCTGGTGGAGCGGCCGCTCCTCGCCGCGATCCGCGCCGGCGACGAGGCCGTGCTGCTCGTGGATGAGCTCGACCGGGCCGACGACGAGTTCGAGGCCTTCCTCCTGGAGATCCTGTCGGAGTTCGCGGTGACGATCCCCGAGATCGGCAGGATCGGCGCCCTGACACCGCCCGCGGTGATCGTCACGTCGAACCGGACCCGCGAGCTCCACGACGCCCTCAAGCGGCGCTGCCTCTACCACTGGATCGATCATCCCGGCCTGGATCGCGAGGTCGACATCGTGCGCGCGCGAGCGCCGCACGTCGGTGCCGCGCTCGCGCGTGACGTCGCGCAGGCGGTGGCCCGCCTGCGCGACCTCGACCTCGCGAAGCGTCCGGGCGTCGCCGAGACGATCGACTGGGCGAACGCGCTCGCGTTCCTCGGCGCGGAGCAACTCGATCCCGGGCTCGCACGCGACACGCTCGGCAGCGTGGTGAAGGATCACGAGGACCAGGAGCTCGTGTTGGCCAGGCTCGGCGAGGTGGTCGGGGAGGATGGCTGACGCGACGGAGA
>VAYF01000353.1:0-2208 GCA_005883885.1 Actinomycetota bacterium
CCGAGGTCGCGCATGGTGTTGAACACGTCGATCGCCAGGCCTTCGAGCGCCCGGTTGACGCCGCACAGCCGGAAGATGGGGTCTTCGTGGCAGGCGGCCTCGAACAGCATGGTCTGCTCGGCGAACTCGCCGATCTCGGAGCCCATGTGCTCGGTGAGCTTGACCGAGATCTCGCAGTGGCGGGCCTCGTCCCAGCACTGGCGGGCCATGTCGAGCTTGAGCTGGAGCGGGACCTCGTCGCGGCCCGGCCCGGTGTCGTAGTCGAAGCAGGTGCGGCCGGCGCCCTCGAGCGCCTGGATCTCGCCGACGAAGATCCCGTGCATCAGCTGGCGGGCGGCGTCGGGCATCTCGGGCTCGTGGGGGTTGAAGCCGTTGCGCTTCTTGTCACGGCGCATGGTGGCGTTGCGAGGGTCGAAGACGACGTCCTCGATGACGATGCGCTGGAAGCGCTCGTCGCGGGCCAGGTCCTTCACCGACAGCATCCGCTTCATGCGGGCACCCTCCCGTTCACCTGTGGGCCGCCGCTCACTGCTTCGCTTCTCAACTGCTTCGAGCAGCTTACCCCTACAGGGCAGAATCGGACTCTTCGACACCGAACGCCGTCTCTCCTCCCCGGAGGGCGGCCTTGAGGATCTTGCCGGCCGGGTTCCGGGGCAGGGGCTCGTCGACCAGCTCCACGTACTCGGGAACCTTGAAGGCGGCCAGGCGCGCGGCGCAGAAGGCCTTGATGTCCTCGACGGTCACCGTGGACCCCGGCCGCAGCTGGACGACGGCCTTGACCTCCTCACCCAGCGTGCGATGGGGAACGCCCACGACGGCGGCGTCGATGATCTCGGGGTGCTCGTAGAGGACGTTCTCGATCTCGACGCAGTAGATGTTCTCGCCGGCGCGGATGACCATGTCCTTGGCCCGGTCGACGATGTAGAGGTAGCCGTCGTCGTCGACCTTGCCCACGTCGCCGGTGTGGAACCAGCCGCCGGTGAACGACTCGGCGTTGGCGTCGGGCCGGTTCCAGTACCCGTGGCTCGAGATCGTGGGGCCCTTGAGCCAGATCTCGCCGGCCGCGCCCGGCGGCACCTCGTCGCCGCTGACGTCCGCGATGCGCAGCTCGATCGAGGGCACCGCGCGACCGGCGGAGCCCGGGTGGGTGATGTAGTCCTCGCCCACGTTGGCGGTGGCGACCGAGGCCGACTCGGTCAGCCCGTAGGCGGTGCTGAGGCCGGCGCGCGCGTTGGGGAACGCGTCTGCAACGCGCTGCACGAGCTCGGGCGCCGAGGGCGCGCCGCCGTAGCCGATCCGCGTGACCGACGACAGGTCGAACTCGCCGAGGCGCGGCGACTCGATGATGCGCCACATGATCGTCGGCACCCCGCCGATGTTGCTGACGCGCTCGTCCTGGATGAGCTGCATGGCCTCTTCGGGCTCGAACCGCCCCGGCGGCATGAGCACCAGCTTCCCGCCCGCGGCGTACTGGATGACCATCGTGGCGTGGCATCCGGTGGTGTGGAACAGCGGGACGACGAGGAGCGCGGCGGGCTGCGTGCCGCCCGAGAGCTCGGCGGGCGGCGCGTTGCCGCGCTCCACCTCGGGCCCAGCGCCAGGATCGGCGCCGCCGTCGAGCTCGGAGAAGGGCAGCGCCGTCGCGCCCGGTGCCTCGCTGCCGATCACGTAGACCTGCTCGAGGGCGGGCAGCACCTCGGGCAGGTGCTTGACGACGTCCCACCGGCGTTCGTCGCAGATGAGCACTTTCGCGCCGCTGTCTTCCAGCGCGAACTGGAGCTCTTCGGCCTTCCACCACGCGTTGAGCGGCACGCAGATGGCGCTCGCCGCCGCACACGCCCAGAAGGTGACGACCCACTCGGGGTTGTTCGCCGACAGGAGGGCGACGCGGTCGCCCCGGCCGACGCCCCGGTCGACCAGCGCCCGGGCGACGACGCGAACGGCGGCATTGTGCTGCGCATACGTCACTCTCCGCCCGCCCTGGACGACCCAGTCGACGTCGCCGCGCGCCTCCGCCAGCGCGATCAGGTCGCGCATCGAGCCCATGCGGTTCTTGTAGACCTGCAGCGGGACGCCCCGGACCTCTTCGGTGACGATCTCGAAGGGCCCATCCGGCCCCGTCAGCATGACGAGCGGGTCCATCATGTCCACATCATCCCCTCTGGACGGCACCGCTCTATTCGCCTATCTTCCCCACGAACCCTTCCC
>VAYF01000353.1:2523-4481 GCA_005883885.1 Actinomycetota bacterium
CGGCTCCAGCTCCTTCTGCATCACGAAGCCGTGGCGGGCGTAGAAGGGCACGTTGCGCGGGTTGGACGACTCGAGGTACGCGGGCATGCCCTCGTCGTCGCAGCGCTCGAGCACCGGCGTCAGCACCGTCGACCCCACGCCCTTGCTCTGCGACGACGGTTCGGTTCCGAGGATGGCGAGGTACCAGTGAGGCGGGTCGTGGGGGTGCTCCTTCTCGATGGTGTTGAAGATGCGCGCACCGCGCATGAAGCCGTAGCCGCCCGTCTTCAACACCATGGCGGGAGTCCCCCGCACCATCTCGGCCGTGGTGATCCGCCACGTGCCGGGCGGACACCACACCGCGCCGCCGACACCCTCGGAGTGCATGTACGTCTCCCCGTGCCGGAGGAACCAGCGCGACAGGAAGAACGTGAACGCATTCGGCAGCAGCCGGCGGCGACGGGCGTCGTCGCGGTAGATCCATCCCATGAGCGGGTCGTCCTGGAACGCGGCGGCGAACGCCTGCGACAGCCGCGGGACGTCGGCCGTCGTCGCCTTGCGGACGTCGGTCTGCACCGGTGACTAGGCGGGATCTGGGATCGGTACGTCGACCAGCTTGGTCTGCGGCGTCGACGACACCCGGCCTTCGCGCTTGAGCTCCTCGACCGCGGCCACCGGGTGTGGGTCGGCGAACACGCTCGGGTCGTCGTAGTCGGCCGGGCGGCCGGTGATGTCGATCGCCCACCACGAGGCCTCCAGCGCGATGCCGTTGTTGTCGGTGAAGTAGATCGACCGGACGATGCCGTGGTCGACGACGTCGGTGACCTCCACACTCGAGTCACGCAAGCGCTTCTGGAGGGCGAGCAGCGCGCCCTCGTCCGCGACGTTGAACGACAGGTGGTCGAACTGCATCGGGAACTTCAGCGTGGGCATGCCGGCCGGCTTGGCGAACGTCTCGGCGCGCGACCACTCGAAGAAGGCGATCGTGTTCTGCGGACCGAGCTCGAAGAAGTAGTGGCGCATCGGCCCGGCGGACAGCGTCGCCACCAACCGCATGCCGAGGACCCCGTGGTAGAAGCGGACGGTTTCATCCATGTCGGGTGTGACCATGGCGAGGTGGTTGATCCCCCGCCAGCGTGTGCCTTCGTTCGTCTGCGTCATGCCACCCAGGCTAGGACTCTGCCGGTCAGAAGGCGGCCTGGAGGATCGCGCGGGCGTCCGCCTCAGTGACCGGTTTGGGGTTGAGCTGCACGCTCGGGCTGCTCTCCGCCAGTCGGGCGACCACGATGATGTCGTCTTCGGTGACACCGCACTCCGAGAGTCGCCCCGGGAGCCCGATCGACTTGCGCAGGGCGTCGATGGCCGCGGCCGGGTCCTTGTCGCCGAGCGAGTGACCGATCGCCTCGAGCTCGTCGGGAACCGCGTCGGCGTTGAACCGCACGGCGTGGGCGAGGATGACCGCATTCGCCAGCCCGTGAGGGATGCCGGTGCGCCCGCCGACCAGCTGCGACAGCCCGTGGTGGACACCCATGCTCGCGTTCTGCAGGCAGCGACCGCCGAACACCGCGCCGGCCAGCATGGCGGCGCGGCCGTCGATGTCCTGCGGGTGCTCGACCACGTGTGGCAGCGCCCGGGAGATCCGCCAGATGCCGGCCAGCGCGATCGCCTCCGCTTCGGGCGTGCGGGCGGGCGAGTACGCCGCCTCGACGCAGTGCGCCAGCGCGTTCATCCCCGTCTCGGCGCTGATCCGCGGCGGGGTGCCGAGGCTCAGCTCGGGGTCGTAGACAGCGGCCGCCGGCGTGATCGTCGGGCCACCCGCGCCGCTCTTCCGTCGTGCCTGCTCGTCGGTCATGCCGAAGAATGGCGTGAGCTCGGCGCCCGAGTACGTCGTGGGCACCGACACGTGGGGCAGCACGGGACGGTCGAAGAACGACGCTCCGGGCGTGCCCGCCTCCTGCTCGGTGAAGTAGCAGACCGCC
>VAYF01000066.1 GCA_005883885.1 Actinomycetota bacterium
TTCTTCCCCGCGAGGATCTTCATGGGGGATACCGGCTCGATGCTGCTCGGCATCCTCCTCGCGATCGCGACGATCTCCGGTGTGGGGAACAACCCGCGCCCCCCCAGCCCGGGTGAGCTGGCCGCTCCGCTCGCCCTCGTCGTCGTCCCCTTGCTGGTGCTGGCGGTCCCGATCCTCGACGTCGTGCTCGCCATCATCCGGCGTACCTGGCGCGGCCAGGGCATCGGCCACGCGGACAAGGAGCACCTGCATCACCGGTTGATGGAGATCGGCCATGGCCATCGCCAGGCCGTCCTGCTGATGTATCTGTGGAGCGCTCTGATCTCGGGATGCGGCCTCGCGATCGGGCTGATCGATGGACGGTTCGTGGTCGGCCTGATCCTGGTCGGCGCGGTCGCGCTGTTCTCCGCGACGGCGTTCCCGCGGCTCGCCCGCCGCCGTAACGGCGAGCACGAGGTTCCTGCGCGAGACAACGGATCGAAGCAGCACGAGCCGGTGATCGGGTCGATCGTCCCGGCCGAGCCGGGTCGATCTCGTGAACCGGCGCCGGAGGGACCGCCGGACGCCACGAGCGGTCTTCCCCCCGCGGCACCATGAGAACCTCCTGGTTGTGCCACCCGTACAAGTGGTCGAGGGAAGGTTCCCGTTGAAGGCTGTTCAAGGCCGGCGTGATCATGTGATGATCGCCGCCGCCAGGTCGACCCGTCGACGAGACCGGGCGGATCCCTCGAGGAGGTGGCCGTGACCGAGATCGACGTTCGGCTGGAACGCGTCTCCAAGTTCTTCGGGGACGTCCCGGCCGTCGACGACCTGTCCCTCGACATCGCGGAAGGCGAGTTCTTCAGCCTCCTGGGGCCGTCGGGGTGCGGGAAGACGACCACGCTTCGCATGATCGGCGGCTTCGAGGATCCGTCCCTCGGGACGGTCTACCTGGGAGGGCGCGACGTGACCGACCTCCCGCCGTACCGTCGCGACGTCAACACCGTCTTCCAGTCCTACGCGCTGTTCCCACACCTCGACGTGTTCGAGAACGTTGCCTTCGGTCTGCGACGCAAGAAGGTCGGCGGGAAGGACATCGGTCAACGCGTCCGTGATGCGATGAGCTTGGTGGACCTCGAGGGGTTCGAGAAGCGCAAACCCACGCAGATGTCCGGTGGCCAGCAACAGCGGGTCGCGCTGGCCCGCGCCCTGGTCAACCGGCCGAAGGTCCTCTTGCTCGACGAGCCGCTGGGCGCACTCGATCTCAAGCTCCGCAAGCAGATGCAGCTGGAGTTGAAACGGATCCAGGAGGAAGTCGGCATCACGTTCATCTACGTGACCCACGACCAGGAAGAGGCCATGACGATGTCTGATCGGCTGGCCGTGATGCGACACGGCCAGATCGAACAGATCGGAGCGCCCGAGCTGGTCTACGAGTCGCCCGCGACCGAGTTCGTGGCCGGGTTCCTGGGAGCCTCCAACCTCCTCGACGGAGAGCTCGTGCGGAACCAGAGCGATGTCGCCACGGTGCGTCTGAGCACGGGCCAGGACATCCACTTCCCCGCCTCGAAGGTTCCCTCCGACATCGACACGCTGGTCAAGGTGGGGGTGCGTCCGGAGAAGATCAGCATCGAGGCGGACGAGGGCGAGCCTCCCGCCGGGGCGAACTGGGTCTCCGGTCTGCTCCGGATCGCGACGTACATCGGGGTGAGCCACCAGTACAAGGTCGAGGGGCCGGGTGGCACCGAGTTGACGGTGTACGTGCAGAACCTCGGCGCCGAGGAGGCGCCCGCACCCGGCCGGAAGGTCCGACTCACCTGGCGCCCTGAGCACACCTTCATCGTCAAACCGTCTGCCGCGCTCTCTCCGGAGGAGGAAGAGGAATGACCGATCAGCAGCAGCCTGGCATCGATCCCGCGCTGTGGCGCGGGCTCACCCAGTCACGGACTTCGCGACGAGGGTTCCTCCGCGCGGCGGGTGTCGGCGCGGGGGCGTTGAGCCTCTCCTCGATCCTCGCGGCCTGTGGGACCGCAGGGGTAAGCACGTCGAGCGCGGCCGCCAACGGGGTGGGCTCGGCTGAATGGTGGAGCCAACAGACGGAGACGAAGACGCTCAACTACGCGAACTGGCCGTACTACATCGACACGGCGCACGGGAAGCACCCCTCGATCGACCAGTTCCAGCAGCAGACCGGCATCACCGTCGACTACACGGAGCCGATCAACGACAACACCTCGTTCTTCACGAAGATCCGTCCGGACCTCCAGGCCGGCAACTACATCGGCTACGACGTGATCGTGCTCACCAACAGCGACCCGCCCCTGAGCGAGATGATCGGGTTCGGATGGGCGGTCCCGCTCGACCAATCGAGGATGACGAACTTCTACAAGTACGCCAGCCCGCTCGTCAAGGACCCCGCATGGGATCCCGGGAACATCCACACCATGGCGTGGCAGTCCGGGTACACGTGCATCGGCTACAACACGAAGTACATCACCGAAGACATCACCTCGATCCAGTCCCTGTTCGATCCGAAGTACAAAGGGAAGATCGGGATGATGGGGATCTCGACCGAGCTCGGGAGCGCGGGACTGCTCGCGATCGGCGTCGACCCCGCGGCTTCGACCCCCGACGATTGGACCAAGGCGGCCGAGATGCTGACGCAACAGAAGCCGCTCGTCCGATCCTACTACGACCAGGACTACATCAAGGCGCTCAAGAACGAGGACATCTGGATCTCGATGGTCTGGTCGGGCGATGTCTTCCAGGCAGCGAACTACCAGGGATACGACACCTTGAAGGCGGTGATCCCCCAAGAGGGGTCCATGTTCTGGACCGACAACCAGCTGATCCCGGTCGGCGTCCAGAACCCCGTCGCCGCGATGGAGTTCATGGACTACGTCTACGACCCGAAGGTGCAGGCGCTGATCGAGGACTACAACGCATACGTCTGCCCGGTGCCTGCATCGAAATCGATCATCGCGAACCAGTTGAAGGATCCGACGGTCGCCGACAGCCCGACGGTCTTCCCCGACGCCCAGATGGTGTCGCGGTCCAAGCCCTACTACCAGTTCAAGAACTCCCAGGACCTGGATCAGTGGAACAGCACGTTCCAGCCGATCTACACGGGGTAGAACCGCCCCGACGGCACCGGCGTTTGGGGCGGTCCGCCAGCCCGTATCTCCTCGGCGCCCCGGCCATCGTCTGGCTCGCGGTGTTCTTCGTGATCCCGCTGGTCACGATGCTGTCGCTGTCGATCCAGACCTGTGACTCGATCACGCTCGCGTGCAAGCTCACGTGGCATTTCGCGGAGTTCCCGAACATCATCGGTCGGTACAACGACACGTTCGTCCGCTCGCTGGTGTACGCCGGCGCCGCCACGGTCGCGGCGTTGGTGGTCGCGTTCCCCGTCACGTACTGGATCGCCTTCCGAGCGAAGCGCAAGAACTTCTTCCTGCTGATGCTGCTCGTCCCGTTCTTCGTCTCATTCGTGATCCGGACGACGGCGTGGTACACGCTGCTCGCGGACCAGGGGACGATCCTCAGCACCTTGAAGAACCTGCATCTGGTTCCGGAGAGCTTCCACGTGCTGGCAACACCGTTGGCCGTGATCGGGGGTCTCGCGTACAACTACCTTCCGTTCACGGCGCTCCCCCTCTACGTTGCCCTCGAGCGGATCGACCGGCGCGTGATGGAGGCGTCGCACGACCTTTATGCGACGAGGCGGGTCGCCTTCACGCACGTCGTGCTGCCGCTCGCCGTCCCCGGGATCTTCGCCGCCTTCCTCCTGACGTTCGTGCCCGCCGCGGGTGATTACGTGAACGCGGCGATCCTTGGAGGAACGAACACGGTCATGATCGGCCAGGTGATCCAGAACAAGTTCCTGGAGGCCGCCGACTATCCGGCCGCATCGGCGTTGTCGACGGTGCTGCTGGTTCTGATGTTGGTGGGCATCGCCGCCTACGCGAAGTTCCTGGGCTCACGAACGATCGAGGAGTACGTGTGAGCGCGCTCGCGCAGGACACGTCGATCCCGTCCGCCAAGGACCTGGCGCCGGTCCCGCGGGAGCGCCGCCGGCGCTGGACGTACTACAGCCTGCCGGTCTACTCGGGCGCGTTCTTCCTCTACCTGTTGATCCCGATCACGTTCATGGTCGTGTACAGCTTCAACCAGTCCCATTCCGCGCTTCCTCAGGTCACGTCCAAATGGCAGGGGTTCACGACCCAGTGGTACCGGCAATGGAACGGGGTCCCGGGCCTCGGGCCTGCCTTCATCCTGTCGATCAAGCTTGCCTTGTTCGCGACCGTGCTCTCCGCGATCTTGGGGACGTTGCTCGCTCTGGCGTTGGTCCGATATCGCTTCCGAGGCAAGGGCGTGACCGAGCAGGTGCTGTTCGCGAACATCGCGGCCCCCGAGATCGTGCTCGGTGCCTCCCTGCTCGGGTTCTTCATCACGCTCAACCTGGACCGGGGTTTCACCACGCTGTTGATCGCGCACGTGATGTTCTGCGTCGCCTACGTCACGATCACCGTACGAGCGAGACTGTCGGGGTTCGACCCGATGCTCGAACAGGCCGCGCAAGACCTCGGTGCGAACCCGTGGGTCAGCTTCTGGAAGGTCACGTTGCCGCTGATCTTCCCGGGGATCCTGGCGGGGGCCCTCCTCGCGTTCGCGCTCTCGATCGACGACTTCGTGACGTCCAACTTCGTCGCGGGGCCGTCCGTGACCTTCCCACTGTGGGTCTACGGCGCGGTCAAGGTGGGGATCCCGCCGCAGGTGTTCGTGCTCGGCACCGTGATCTTCTCAGCCGGCCTGGTGCTCGCCGTCACGGCGTTGGTGTTCCAGGGCCGCGCCAAGAAGGCGCGGCCCGAGCCGGAGGAAGGCTGATGGGGTGCCGCTCGTGAAAACGTTCACGAGCGGCACCCCATCTGTACTCTGACCTGCGGAAACGAGCAACGCTGGGCTTTGACGCAGCCGAAAGGGTCCGCATATACTGCCCGCGCTCATGACGGTCGACCCAAACCCTCAGAGCGGATGGTCGGGGATGGGCGTCGGGTGGGCCATCGCTTCGACACTGCTGGCAGGGATCCTTGCTTTGGGCGCCCTTGGGTACCTTGCGGACCGGCTGATCGGCACGAAGGACGTCTTCCTCCCGGTTGGCATGGTGTTGGGCGTCGCAGTCGCGATCTACGCGGTGTGGCTGGAGTATGGGAGGGACGGCGGACGTGAGGATTGATCCCGAGCGCGAGCTGGTGCATCGTGCGCTCCCGTTCGGGGCCCCAGCGATGGTGGCAGCCGCGGCGGTTGGCCTCATTCTTTCAGGCCCCGCAGCGGCCGTATCCGCAGCCATCGGCATCGCGGTCGTTGTCGTCAACTTCGTGGCTCAGGGCTACTCGCTCGCGTGGGCAGCCAAGGTCTCACCCGCCGCATTGGCTGGCGTGGGCGTTGGCGGGTTCGTGCTCCGTCTGACTGTCATCTTCGCCGGCATGGTGGGCTTGAACCGGATCGAATGGTTCTCGCCAGTTGCCTTCGGGGCAGCCGTGGTTCCCTGCACCATCGCGTTACTCATCTTCGAGATGAAGCAGCTCTTTGGGCGCTTGCAGGTCGACCTGTGGAACTTCGAAAGGCCGCAAGGTTGAGTCTCGTATTCATCGCCTCGACATTCGAGAAGCCCACAACGAAAGACTTCGTGTGGTCTTGCTGGGGTCCTTCCGTCAAGGTCTTCGGGGTCACCTTTTGTTACAACTTCATCTTCTTCCTGCTCACCCTCACGGTCTTGATCACTATCGGCGCACTTTTCTTAGGACTTCGGAAGCCGACGCTCGTTCCAGGCAAGTTCCAGCTTCTCATCGAGATGGGGTTCCAATTCGTACGCGAGACGGTGGTCATGCAGATGATCGGGCAAGAGGGCATGGTGTTCTTCGCTTTTCTATCCGCCCTGTTCTTCTACATCCTCGCCGGAAACATCCTCGAGGTGGTCCCTGGGATCAACTTCACCATGAACACGCGGATCGCGTTCCCGCTCGTCTTGGCGACGCTCGCATGGATCGTTTTCAACACCGTGGGCATCAGGCGACACGGATTCCTCGGCTACCTCAAGAAGGTCGTCCTCCCTCCTGGCATCCCCCGGAAGCCGATCATCCTATGGCTCCTCCTCCGTCCTCTCGTTGGTCTGATCGAGTTCGTCTCGGTGATCGTGTTCCGACCTATCACGTTGTCTGTCCGTCTCTTTGCCAACATGGTCGCGGGGCACTTCCTTTTGGCAGTGTTCTTCTTAGGGACGATTGCGCTTATCACGAGCGCGAACTTCTTGATCGCCTTTGGTCTGCTGTCCGGCGTCATGGCTGTCGTCTTCGTTGGGTTCGAGATCTTTGTCTCCGTGCTACAAGCATTCATCTTCGCCGTGCTGACGGCGTCGTACATCTCGGAAGCTATGGCTTCCGAACATTGAGTTGAGGAGGAATGATGGTGCACGACGTGGCTGGGTTGATAGCGCAGGTTACCGACAACGGCATCAAGGCCGTCGGCAAAGGCCTCGTGTACGGGCTCGCCGCGATCGGCCCGGGGATCGGCCTCGGCATCCTCATCGGGAAGTCTGTCGAAGCGATGGCTCGGCAGCCCGAGTATGCCGGCCAGGTGCGCGCCACGATGTTCATCGGGATCGGGCTGATCGAAGCGCTCGCGTTGTTCGGCTTCGTCCTGTACTTCATCACCTGAGGAGGTCGGCATGGCACATATCACAGCCCTGCTGGCTCAAGAGGTCAGCGAGAAACAAGAT
>VAYF01000067.1 GCA_005883885.1 Actinomycetota bacterium
ATCTCGAGCCCGCTCACCGCCACGCCGCCGGCATTCGCCGCCTTCCCGGGCCCGTAGAGGATCCGGGCGGCCAGGAAGGCTTCGATGCCCGAGGGGACCGTCGGCATGTTGGCACCCTCGCTGACCACGTAGACGCCGCCCGCGAGCAGGTTGGTCGCGTCCTCGGCGTTGATCTCGTTCTGCGTCGCGCTCGGGAACGCGCAGTCCGCCGAGATCGCCCACAGCGGGTTGTAGTGCTTCGCGGGGTCGACCGCCGTCCAGTCGACGCCGGGGTACTTCTCCGCGTACTCCATGATCCGGCCGCGCCGGACGTTCTTCAGGTCCATCACGTACGCGAGCTTCTCGCGGTCGATGCCGTCCTTGTCGTGGATGAACCCCCCGGAGTCGCTGAGGGTGACGGGCCTGGCTCCCAGGTCGAGCAGCTTCTCCACGGTGTACTGCGCCACGTTGCCCGAACCCGAGACGAGACAGGTCTTGTCCTGGAGGCTCTCCTCGCGCGTCTTCAACATCTCCTGGGCGAAGTAGACGGCCCCGTACCCGGTCGCCTCGGGCCGGATCAGCGAGCCGCCCCAGTTGAGGCCCTTGCCCGTGAGGACGCCCGTGAACTCGTTCCGGATCCGCTTGTACTGACCGAACAGGTAGCCGATCTCGCGTCCACCGACGCCGATGTCGCCGGCCGGCACGTCGGTGAACTGTCCGATGTGCCGCTGGAGCTCGGTCATGAACGACTGGCAGAACCGCATCACCTCGCCTTCGGACTTCCCCTTCGGGTCGAAGTCCGCGCCACCCTTCCCGGCGCCCATCGGGAGCGTGGTCAGCGCGTTCTTGAACACCTGCTCGAACGCCAGGAACTTCAACAGACCGAGGTAGACCGTGGGGTGGAAGCGGAGCCCGCCCTTGTACGGCCCGATCGCGCTGCTCATCTCGACCCGGAACCCACGGTTGATCTGGACGTCGCCTCGATCGTCGACCCACGGGACCCGGAACATCACGACCCGCTCGGGCTCGATCGTGCGCTCGAAGACCTTCGCGTCGACGTAGCGCGGGTTCCGAGCGAGCGCCAGCTCGACGGACTCGGCTACCTCTTGGACCGCCTGATGGAACTCGGGCTCGCCGGGGTTCTTCGCGACGAGCTGCGCCATCAGCCGGTTCACGTAATCACCCATGGAACGGCTTCCTCCGGTAGGCGGATACGAAGCGTCGGGAACGCGATCGCCCAGCAAGCCTATCCCGGTCGGCTGCTACGGTGGAACGGTGCCCCGGTGGCTCGCCTTCCTCACCGCCGTCCCGTTCGCCTACCTCGTCTGGCGGCTCGGGATCGCCCACCTCCGAGTGCTCTCCGGCCCGGCGCCCGGTTCCCTCGAGGACGGTCCACCTCCGTCCGAGCCCGAGGACGTCGACGGGCTCGACGTCTACCTCGTTTGCGGCGAGTGCGGGACCGAGTTCAAGGTCTCCCGGCTGGGGGAGCTCCAGGTCCCGCGTCATTGCGGCGAGAAGATGCAGGTGGTTCGCCGTGTGGCGGAGGCCTGACCGGGCGGACGGGCCGTTTTCCACACACGTGCCAACCGGTCATCCACAGGGTTATCCACAGGGGATGAACGAGGCGTGAACGCGGCGGGGCAGGCGTTCGGTGCCGATCGGGGCCGAGATCACCTCCAGAACGTGACGCCGAAGAACCCGATCGCGATCACTCCGAGCCCGCCCATCAGGACCGTGTTGCTGGCCTGATCGCCGCGCGTGTAGTTCCAGACGATCGCGACGACCCCGATGCCCATGAGCACGAGCATCAGGGGCCCGTACCAGCGGGGGCTCGCCTTCACCTTCTTCTTCCGTTGTGGTTCCAGCTGGTAGCGGCTGCTCCGCTGCTTGGGGCGACCTTTCGACCTCGGCATGACGGTTCCGATGGTAGCTGCTCAGGACGGGAGGAGCGTCAAGGACGGCGCGGTGGGGGGCGGGGCGAAGCCGTACGGCTTCGCCCCGCCCCCGAGGTAGAGCTCGAGTTGATCGTTCCAGTGCGCGGAGGCCGGGTTGCCGCTCACCCCGGTCGGGACCACACCGAGGCTCCGTTCGAGGTCCCTGAGGTCCCACACCACGCGCCAGGACGGGATCACCGCCGGGCGGAACCCGAGAGAGCCGTCGAAGCCGCCCTGGGCCACGGTCTGCTCGTCGCCCCCGAAGGGGACGTCGGCAGCGGTGAACAACGGCTCCAACCCGGGGATCGAGGCAAGCGGGTGCGCGATCAGGAGCCGGTGGATCTCGCCCCACGTCTTGCCGTCTGTCCGCTCGATCGCGTCGTCGAGCGCGGCGCGCAGCAGATCGTCGTCGAGCCATCCGCCCGGCTCACGGAGCAGGCGCGGCAGCACCGACCCCTGGAAGGTCTCGCGCCAGGAGTGGTACGCCGAGAACAGCTCCTCGCCCATCTTCGGCTCCAGGGCTCGCCGAGCGATGGCGGCGCACCAGAGGTTGAACAGGGCCGCCTCCCTCGAATCCGCCCGCAGATCGCCCTCCCACGCCGCGAGCTCCTTCACGGCGCTCGCCTGCTCATCCGACCGGGTCTCGATCCGGAGCAGCAGGGATACCGTCTCCAGCGAGGGCCTCGAGAGCGTGTCCATCTGGATCGCCCGCATGGACGCCACGTCGTGACGGACATGGCCTTCGAGCAGCTCCTCGATCCGCCGCTTGCGGAACGGCAGGTGGAAGTCCTTCGCGATCAGATAGGGATAGTCCGCCGGCTGGATGTCGTGGTTGGCGGTGGCGATGTGCCCCCGGTCCGGGTTCGTCTCGGCCGGGAGCTCATCCAGCGGGATCCATCCGAGCCATTCGTGCTCGCCCGTCCAGCCCGGGACCGGCCGCGTGCCGTCGCCGGCTTCGCGTAGCGGGTACCGGCCCGTGCACTGATACGCGATCGTCCCGCCGACGTCGGCGTACACGAAGTTCTGTCCCGGGCATCCGATCTTCAGCACGGCCCGTCGGAACTCCTCGACGTCGCGGGCGCGCGCGACCTCGAGCGGGAGCGACGGCCGCAGGGCGCCCTCGTAGCCGGTCCACCGGAGCGCGTAGTGGCGGTTGATCGGCCGGTAGGTTGTGCGCAGGACGCCCGCCGTGCCGTGGGTGAGGATCGGGCCGTGGCGTGTCTCACGGACCGTGACCGTGCGAGGCTCGGGCTCGCCGCGGACCACGATCCGCTCCTCGCGCACCGTCAGCGGCTCCCACGCGTCGCGATACCTGGCGGCGGTCGCCCCGTCGTTCAGGGTTTCCTCGTAGAGGTCCTGGACGTCGCCGGTGACGTTCGTAACGCCCCAGGCGTGGCGCGGGGTGGCGCCGAGGATGATCCCGGGGGAGAACGGCAACGCGACGCCGCGAGCCTCGTAACCCGGCGCGCGGAGATGGAGCTCGAGCCAGGGGCCAGGTTGCGACACGAGCAGGTGCGGGTCGTTCGCGAGCAACGGCAGGCCCGATGCCGTCTTGGAGCCTGCGACGACCCAATCGTTCGAGCCTTGGGCGTGCCCACTCGGCGCGATCGGCATGAGCAGCTCGGCCGCTTCGCGGCCGAGCTGCTCATCCAGCTCCGCCCGAAGGAGCTCGGACTCCCAGTTGCTCGAGAGCGACCACGCGAGGTACGCGAAGGCCGCCGCGTACGGCAGGGGGTCGTCGGGAACATCGGGCGTGAGATCGAGCAGGGTGTATTCGACCGGGAGCGCCGGCGCGGCGTCGATCCACGCCCGGAGCCCCTCCCGGAACCGGCCGTGGAGGTGCTGATCCTCCTCGGTCCACGCCTGCAGGTGCCGAGCGGCCGCGCGGTGCAGCCCGATCGTCCTGATGAACCGGTCGTCCTCGAAGGTGCGCTCGCCGAAGATCTCGGCCAGGCGACCGGTCGCAGCGCGCAGTGCAAGCTCGACCTGGAAGAGCCGTTCCCCGCCGGTCACGACCCCCTGCGCGAACCACAGGTCGTCGAGGGTCTCGGCATCGATCCGCGGCACGCCGAACGGGTCACGCTGGATCGTGACCGGCCGCTCGAGGCCGGGGAGCCGGAGGGTGCCCTCGTCGGGGAAGAGCGATGGACGAGCCATCTCGCGGAGCTGGTCCGACATGCCGGCGAGGGTATCGCGGGCTGCGACCGACCGGGCGCCGACCGGGCGCCGACCGGGCGCCGACCCGATGAACTCAGGGTTGGGTTCGCGCCGGCTCGCCCTCGGCTCCGCTCGTCGCATCGCCCTCTCGGACGTTGCCGAGCCAGCTCCGGAAGAGCGCCGCGTATCGGCCTCCGGCGATCACCAGCTCGCCGTGCGTCCCCTCCTCGACGAGCTTCCCGGCGTCGAACACGAACACCCGCTGCGCGCCCTCGGCCGTCGACAACCGGTGCGCGATCGTGACCACGGTGCGTCCCGCGGAGAGCCGGCGGAGCGCCTCGGTGATCCGGCGCTCGGTCGCCGGGTCGACCGCCGACGTCGCCTCGTCGAGGATCAGCAGCCCTGGATCACCGATCTGCGCCCGTGCCAGCGCAACCAGCTGGCGCTCGCCGACGCTCAGCGCCTCGCCGCGCTCGCCGACCTGCGTCGCGAGTCCGTCGGGCAATCCGGCGACCCAATCCGACAGCCCGAGCTCGACGAACGCGGCCTCCACTTCCGGATCGGTCGCGGCCGGCCTGCCGTAGCGCACGTTCTCGCGGACCGTCGTGTCGAACAGGAATCCGTCCTGCGGGACCATCCGGATCCGGGTACGCCGGGCGTCGCTCTCCACATCGCGCAGGTCGATGCCACCGATCACGATCCGGCCGGCGTGCGGGTCGGCCAGGCGAGACATGAGCTTCGCGAAGGTGGTCTTCCCGCACCCGGTCTCGCCCACGATCGCGACGTGGCCCCCTGCCCGGACCGACAGCGTGATCCCATGGAGCACCTCCGGGCCCTCCCGGTACGCGAAGCGGACGTCCTCGGCCTCGACCGAGAGGGGACCACCAGGCAAGGCGACCCCGTTCGCGGGCTCGACGACCTCGATGTTCAGGTCCAGGACGGCCAGGATCTTCCGCCATCCGGCGATCGCCGTCTGGGTCTCGCTGTAGATCTCGGGAAGATCCGTGAACACGTGCAGGAACACGTCGGCCAGGAACAAGAACGCCGAGACGCGCCCGAACGTGAGTCCCCAGGACCGACCGAAGATCGAGCCCAGCACGACCACGGTCGAGAGGGCGACGGCGTAGAAGATCGACGACATCGGCCAGAAGGTGGCCGCGCGGAAGTGGGCGAGGACCTCCGCCTTGTAGCGCTCGCTGATCGCGTGTTCGACCTTGTCGTGCGTCTGCTCGTCCAGCCCGTACGCGCGGACCACCGCCGCGCCCATCACGGACTCGGACACCTCCGAGAGCATCTCCCCCACGCGGGTCCGCGCCGCGTTGAACGCGGCGGACAGCCTCGCCTGCATCGACCACACGACGATCAGCAGGGGGATCAGCAGCAGCATGATGGCCGTGGCCAGCTGCCACGAGTAGTAGAGCATCAATAGCAGGGCGCCGATCGCCTGCGCGCCGGAGATGATCCACGCGATCCCGCCCCACTCCATGAACTCCTGGAGCGCATCCACATCGGCCGTCACGCGCGCCACGAAGACGCCGCGCTTCTCCTCGCTCTGCTCGGCGATCGACAGCGCGTGGATGTGCCGGAACGTCCGTACGCGCAGGTGCATCAGCGCGTTCTCGGATGCTCGGACCAGCCGGCGACCGGCCGCTCGGGCCGCCAGGAACGCGAGGACGACGAGCACGAAGGCCGCCGCGCAGCGTCCGTACACGAACCTAGCGTTGAACGTCGGCGTGAAGCCCTTGTCGAAGATCTGTTGGACGAGCACGGGCGTGACGAGCGAGGCGACCGTCACGCCCAAGGAGACGATCACGGTGAAGCCGAGCCCGGCCCGGAGCTCGGGGCTCTCCTTGAGGCCGCGCCGCAGGACGGCGAAGGCTCCCTTCAGGTGATCGGGGATCTTCACGTCCTCATCGTCGGAGAGCAGCTCCACGACGGCGCTCATCGCTCACCTCGTTCGCTGCGCTCGTAGGCGTGGATGATCGCCGCGTATCCGGGTTCGCGCGCGAGCAGGTCCTCGTGCGGACCGGTCGCCTTGACCACGCCGTCTTCCAGGAAGATCACGCGGTCGGCGAGGCGGATCGTGGAGAGCCGGTAGGCGACCACGATCAGCGTCGTCGACAGCTCCCGCCGGAGCGCCGCGAGGATGTCGGCCTCGATCGTCGGGTCGACCGACGAGGTGGCGTCGTCCAGGATCAGGACGCGTGGCGCGCGCACGAGGGCTCGTGCGAGCGCTACGCGTTGCCGTTGCCCGCCGGAGAGCGTGTAGCCACGCTCTCCGACCACCGTGTCGTAACCCTGCGGGAGCTCGCGGATGAAGCGGTCCGCCGACGCGATCATCGCGGAGCGGACGACGTCCGCCTCAGCCGCATCGGCATCCAGCGCGATGTTCTCGCGGACGGTCGTCGCGAACAGGAAGCTCTCCTGGAACACGATCGACACGTCTCGCCGGAGCGCGGCGGGGTCTGCGTCGCGCACGTCGACGCCCGCGACCAGCACCTTGCCCTGCTCGGGATCAGCGAGCCGCACCAGAAGCTGCGCCAGCGTCGACTTGCCGACGCCGGTCGGGCCCACGATCGCGACGGACTCCATCGGCTGCACGTCGAACGTGACGCCGTCGAGGATAGGCACGCCGTCGTAGAGGTGCCGCACGCCGAGCACCTCGATCCCCAACGGACCCGCCGGCAGCTCCTCGGGATGCGCCGGTGGGTTCAGCGTGACGCTGGTGCGGAGATCGCGCCCGCCGCTACGCGCCACGAACCCACCGCGAGCAGGAGGGCCGTCGCGAGCGTCGGCAAGGCGTCCAGCCCCGCCTCGAAGGTCGCCCGGACGTAGCCGCCGCGCACGCGATCGTCGCGGAGCGCCCTGGCCTTCACGCCGAGCCGTTCGGTCTCGGCGTCCTCGCGTCCGAGCGTCTTGACGACGAGGGCGCCGTCGATCGATTCGTGCGCAACGGCGGAGACCTCGCCGATGTCCTCCTGTGCCCTGCGGGCGGGCTCCTCCATCCGCTTCGCGAAGCTCCGGTTCATCAGCGCGAGCGAGGGGAACAGGATCAGGCCGATCAGCGCGAGCCACGGGTCGGCGTGCAGCAGCGATCCCATCGCGAGCAGCGTCATCGCGATCACGCCGGTCGCGAACGGCACCGGCCAGAAAACGTCCACGGCGGCCTTCACGTCCGCCTCCATGTGGGCGAGGAGCTCGCCGGTCGGGGTCTCGCGGTGGTACTGGAGCTGGAGATCGCGGTAGCGATCGGCGACCCGGTTGCGGAGGGTGGCCATCACGCGCTCTCCGGCAACCCCGCTGTAGTAGCGACGGAACATGATGCCCAGCGCGCGTCCGACCCCGAAGGTCATCAGCGCCAGCACCGCGAGCCAGATCGAGCTTGCGGGGACCGGACCGCTGAACGACGGCTTGAGCACCTGGTCGGTCGCGCGTCCGAGGGCGGTCGTCAGCAGCACGGACGAGACGGCGAACACGAGCGAACCGGCGACGGACACCAGGAACGGCCTCGGGTGCATGCGGACGTAGGCGACCACCAGTCGCATCCCGCGGGTGAAGAGCCCTCGCCCGTCCCCGCCCCTCGTCTCCTGCGTCACCGACGCCACGCCGCCTATGATGCCGCGCATGACCGACCATCGACCCTGGTTCGCGTCGTACCCCTCTGACGTGCGGCGGACGCTGGAGCCCTATCCGCACGAGAGCCTGTTCGCGATCCTCGATGCCGCGGCCGGTCGGTACCCGGACAAGGCCGCCCTGGCGTGGTTCGGCAGGCACATGAGCTACCGGCAGCTTTTGGAAGAGGTCGAGCGGTGCAGCGCGATGCTCACCGCGCTCGAGGTCTCCAAGGGCGATCGGGTCGCGTTGATCGTGCCGAACTCACCACCCTACGTGATCACCTACTACGCGTACCAGCGGATCGGCGCGATCGCGGTCGGGAACAACCCGCTCTACACGAAGCGCGAGATGGAGCACCAGCTGCGCGACGCCGAGCCGAAGGTCGTGCTGATCGCGGACCTGCTGTACTCGGATTTCGCCGAACTCCTGGGCGACCTCGAGATCGTGAACGTCGTGGTGACGCGGCTGAACGACTACATGCCGCCCGTCAAGAAGCTCCTGGCTCCGTTCGCCGTGTTCCGCAAGGCGCAGCGGGCCGCCGGCAAGCCCTGGCCGCCCGTGCCCAAGGGGGCGGCGGTGCTCCGCTGGAGCGTCGGGATGAGGCGCGGGGATCCGGTCCCGCTCGTCGCCCCGGTGGATCCGGGGCGGGACGTCGCGGTGTTGATCTACACCGGTGGCACCACCGGGATCGCGAAGGGCGCGATGCTCTCGCACGACAACATCACGGCCAACGCCCGGCAGTCGACGGCGTGGATCTCCGTGATCGAGGACGGCAAGGACACGATGCTCGCCGCCCTGCCGTTCTTCCATTCCTACGGGATGCTCTCCATGAACGTCGCGATCCTCAACGCGATGAAGCTGATCCCGGTCCCGAACCCTCGCGATATCCACATGCTGCTCGAGTTGATCCACGAGGAACATGCCACGATCTTCCCGGGTGTCCCCCGGCTCTACATCGCGATCAACGAGCATCCCGAGACACCGAAGTTCGACCTGAAGTCGATCAAGGCGTGCGTCTCGGGCGCCGCGCCCCTGCCGGCGGCGGTGGCGAAGGAGTTCGAACGCGTGACCGAGGGCGGGCAGCTCGTCGAGGGGTTCGGGCTGACCGAGTGCTCGCCGGTCACCCACGCGAACCCGTTCAACGGGGTGCGCAAGGCCGGCTCGATCGGGCTTCCGATCCCCGACACCGACGTCCGGATCATGTCGCTCGACGATCCGGACAAGGAGATGCCGACCGGCGAGCCGGGCGAGCTTTGCATCCAGGGCCCTCAGGTGATGCTGGGGTACTGGAAGCGACCGGAAGAGACGGCCCTGATGATCCGAAACGGCTGGCTGCATTCCGGCGACGTCGCCATGATGGACGGTGAGGGGTACTTCAAGATCGTCGATCGTCTCAAGGACATGATCCTCGTGTCGGGGTTCAACGTGTACCCGAACGAGGTCGAGGACGTCCTGTACCACCATCCGGCCATCTCGAAGGTCGCCGTGATCGGCGTGCCGGACGATCGGACCGGAGAGCGGGTGAAGGCGTTCGTGGTGCTGAAGGAAGGTGCCACGCTCACGTCCGAGGAGCTGATCGCGTGGTGCCGGGATCCGGAGGTGGGACTGACCGGCTATCGCATCCCGCACGAGGTCGAGTTCCGGGATTCCCTGCCGGAGACCATGGTCGGCAAGGTGCTCCGACGGGTCCTGCACGACGAGGAGCTGAGCAAGCGCGAGGCCGCCGGGTCGGTAGCGCCCGGCGGGTCGTGAACCCGATCTACTGGGACCTCGGCGACGGGATCGCCGTCCGAACCTACACGCTGGACGATGCCGAGGAGGCGTTCGCGCTAGTCGACGCCAATCGGGACCGGTTACATCCGTGGATGATCTGGGAGCCCCAGACGCGCACGCCCACCGACACGAGGGCGTTCATCCAACGGTGCCTCGATTCGGAGACCGACCTGGAGGGCAACGGCATCTGGGTCGACGGCCGGCTGGCGGGCTCGATAGGTCTGCGGGTGGACGTGTCCGATGCGGGCGCCGAGATCGGGTACTGGATCGGCGGCGACTTCGAAGGCCGGGGGATCATCACGCGCGCCTGCCGCCGTTTCTTCGACTTCGCCTTCGACGAGCTCGGCCTGCATCGGGTGGAGCTCTGTGCGGCGGATACCAACGCGAGGAGCCGCTCGGTCGCCGAGCGCCTGGGGATGCGTCAGGAGGGGGTGCTGCGCGGCGGCGTGCGAACCCCCGAGGGGTTCCTCGACCTCGTGATCTACGGGATCCTCGATGGCGAGTGGCGAACGCGGTCGCGATGAGCCCGATGCCGGTCGACCTGGGTGAAGGAGTCGTGCTCCGTCGCCACGAGATGAGCGATCTGGACGCGTTGTGGGACGCGATCGACGAAGAACGTGCTCGCCTCGGCGAGTGGATGCCGTTCGTGGAGAGCGTCCGCACGATCGACGATGAGCGGGCGTGGCTCGAGTCGGTG
>VAYF01000068.1 GCA_005883885.1 Actinomycetota bacterium
CGCCTCTCGGACCCACCCGCTGTCGTTGCCGCCTTCGTGATCACCGTCCTCCCGGCGGCGGAGCACCGAGACCGCGTCCACGCCGAACGTCGTCCGGGCGTGCTCAACGAGCTCGGGGAGGGGGTCCCCTTCGGCGGCCACCCGCGCGGTGAGGCGCGCGAGCGCCTCCGCCTCCGCGCCCCGGCGTTGCGCTTCCGCCCGATGCCTCGCCTCGCGGTCGACGAGGATGCTCACGCTCGCCGCGACGACGACGAACACGACGAGGGCGACCACATCCTCGGGGTTGGCGACCTTCCACGTGTGGACCGGGGGCGTGAAGAACCAGTTGATCAGGAGCGCCGAGACCACCGCCGCCGGGATCGCCGGTCGCAGACCGCCGCCGAACGCGATCCCGATCACGACCGTCAGGTACAGGAGCATGATCGTGGAAAGCGCCATCTGCCGGTCGAGCGCGGCGACGGCGGTGGTCAGACCGACGAGGACGATCGCCCCGGCGACGGCCGCGATGAGCTGCCGGTCGCTCGAGAGACCGGTGGCGACGCGGCCCGTCACGCGGGGACGTTGCGACGTCGGCTCGTGCGAGATGACGTGCACGTCGATCGGACCGGAGCCCCGGATCACGTCCAGGACGACCGAGCGCCCGAAGAACCCTCGGAACCGCGAACGACGGCCCGCCCCCACCACGACCTGCGTGATCCCTTCCGTGCGCGCCAGCTCGAGGATCGCGTCCGGGACGCGCGCCCCGACCACCTCCTCGAAGCGGCCCCCGACCTGTCGGACGAGCTCGCGGACGGGCTCGAGCTGGGGGGCGTCATCCCGGCCTGCGCCCGGGATGACGTGCACGGCGATCAGCTCGCCGCCGCGCCGCGCGGCCATCCGCGCGGCGCGGCGGACCACCGGCTCGTCCTCCGGACGACCCTGTACGGCGACGAGGATCCGCTCGCGCGCCGTCGCCGGCTCGGATCCCCGAGCCGGCGACGGCCCCGCTCGCAGCTCCTCGTCGACCCGGTCGGCCATCCACACGAGCGACAGCTCCCGCAGCCGCGCGAGGTTCTCTACACGGAACGTCCGCGCCAGGGCGGCGTCCATCCGCTCGGGAGGGAACACGTTCCCGTGTGCCAGCCGGCGCTGGAGCGCCTGCGGGGTCATGTCTACGAGCTCCAGCTGATCCGCGTCCCGCACGAGCGCGTCGGGGACCGTGTCGGCCGGCGCCTCGCCCGTGATCCCCTCGATCACGTCGTGCAGCGACTCGAGGTGATGGATGTTGACCGTCGAGACCACGTCGATCCCGGCGGCGAGGAGCTCCTCGACGTCCTGCCAACGATGCCCGTTGCGCGACCCGGCGGCGTTCGTATGAGCGAGCTCGTCGACCACCGCGACCTCCGGGCGGCGAGCCAGGACGGCGTCGACGTCCATCTCCTCGGTCGGTGTGCCATCGGCATCGCTCCGGCGCGACGCGACCTCCAAACCGCGGGTCTGCGCCGACACCTCCTGCCGGCCATGCGTGTCGACGGCGGCGAGCACCACGTCCGTCCCGCGAGCACGCCGGCGGCGGGCCTCGTCGAGCATCGCGAACGTCTTGCCCACGCCCGGCGCGTACCCGACGTAGATCCTCAGCCGTCCGCGCTCCATGCCTTCGGAGGCTAGCTTCTTGACGCGATCTTGACGTCGCTCTGCGATCCCTGGCGGAACCCTGATGCCCCGGCCGCGGGAACACCTCGTTCGCTCCCTAGCGTGGGATGCATGGAACGCGACGTGGATCTGGGGACCGGCTACGCGTTCAAACGCCTGTTGTTGGGTCGACCACTCGCCACCTCCCGGCTGGAACATGAGCGCCTGGGCCGGCCGACCGCGCTCGCCGTCTTCTCCTCCGACAACATGTCCTCGGTCGCTTACGCGACCGAGGAGATCCTCCGCGTCCTGATCCCGGCGGTCGGGATCCTCGCGTTCTCCTACGTGCTCCCGATCTCGGCCATGATCGTCCTGATCGAGGCGATCTTGATCTTCTCGTACCGCCAAACGATCAAGGCCTATCCGACGGCTGGCGGCGCCTACATCGTGACGAAAGACAACCTCGGGCTGCTGCCGGCGCAGCTCGCCGGCGTCGCCCTGCTCGTCGATTACGTCCTGACCGTGAGCGTCTCGACCGCTGCCGGCGTCCAGGCGATCAGCTCCGTGGTTCCGCTCGCAGTGCCGATCAGGATCGTGCTGTCCCTCGTGTTCGTGTGGATGATCGCCTACGGGAACCTCCTTGGCGTACGCGAGTCCGGCAAGATCTTCGCCGCGCCCACATACCTGTTCATCGTCAGCCTCGGTCTCACGTGCGTCATGGGGATCTATGAGGTGCTCACCCGCCACCTCCAGCCGTTCCCGATCCAGCAGCAGGTCGCGCACGGGGGCGTCTCGCCGTTCGTGGGGGCGGTCACCGTCTTCATCCTGCTCAAGGCGTTCGCGTCCGGCGGAGCCGCGGTGACCGGGGTGGAAGCGATCTCGAACGGGGTCCCGGCATTCCGTAAGCCCGAGTGGCGCAACGCCCAGATCACCTTGGTGTGGATGGGACTGATCCTGGGGTCGTCGTTCCTCGCGGTCTCGTTCCTCGCCGCCCGGCTGCAGGTGATCCCGGTCGCGGACGAGAGCAAGTCGGTCCTGGCAACGATCGCGCAGGCCGTCTACGGCACCGGCGCGGTCGGGCGGCTGCTGTGCCTGATCCTCCAGGTGGGAACGACCCTCATCCTGATCCTTGCCGCCAACACGTCGTTCGCCGACTTCCCTCGGCTCGCCAGCTTCCACGCGGGTGATGCGTTCATGCCGCGGCAGCTCACGAAGCGCGGGCACCGACTGGTCTTCTCGAACGGGATCGTGGCGCTGGCGGCCGCCGCCAGCCTGGTGCTCGTCGCGTTCAGCGCGAGCGTGACGAAGATGATCCCGCTCTACGCCCTGGGGGTGTTCACGTCGTTCACCCTGTCGCAGAGCGGCATGGCCAAGCGCCACCTGCGCCTGCGGGAGAAGGGGTGGAAGTTCGGGCTGTTCGTGAACGGGCTAGGGGCGATCGCGACCTTGGTCGTGGCGATCGTGATCGCGATCGTCAAGTTCGCGGGAGGCGCGTGGATCGTGATGGTGTTCGTGCCGATCCTCGTTGCGATCCTGGTGCGCGTGAACAAGACGTACGAGGGCGAGGACGAGCAGCTCGTGATCGGCCCGGAGGACCGGGCGAACGGCGCCGCCTCGCGGACCGACCACACCGCGCTCGTCCTGGTGGATGAGCTCGACGCCGATACGTTGCACGCCGCGCAGTACGCGCTCACGATCCGTCCGACGCATGCCCAGGCGCTGCACATCGGCGGTCGCAACCCGGAGCTCGTGGCCGCGTGGAAGGACGTGGGGCTGCGCATCCCGCTCGTGTCCATCCCGGGCGACGAGCGGCCGGGCCTGGCGATCGCGCGCTACCTCCGCAAGCTCGGCGTGACCCGGGACCAGGTCACCGTCATCCTCCCCGCGCCCGCCGACGAGCCCTTCCTCGCCCGGCTCCGTCGGATGCACGCGTGGTCCGGGCTCGCCGAGTCGCTCCGCGATCTGCCGAACGTCGGCGTGGTCATCGTTCGCGCGCACGGCGGCGGCCCTCATCCTGCACATCATCAGATGCAACTCTCCCCCCGCCGGCGTCACGTCGCGCTGATCCTGGTCGAGGACCTGGACCGGGCGGTCCTTAAAGCCTCCCGGTACGCGCGGGGGATCGAGGCGCTCGAGGTGCGGGCCGTCCATGCAGCGAGCGATCCTGACCGCGCCAAGATGCTGATCGATCAGTGGATCGCGTTCGGGTACCTCGCCGGGATCCCGCTTGACGTCGAGGAATGCAACGATCGGAACATCGAACGCAGCCTTCGACGCTACGTGTCGCGCTTCGAGGATGGAACGACGGAGGTCACGCTGATCCTCCCGCGCAGACACTTCCCGAAGCGCCGCCACCTCTTGCTGCACGATCGAACGAGCCGCAGGATCGCCGGTGCGTTCGCGGAGGAGGCCCACGTGGACGTCGTCGTCGTGCCGTACCACCTGGGCGTCGACCGGGCGCCTGAACCAAGCGCCGAACTCGTCGTTACGGGGTGAACTCGAGCCGCGGGTTGATCATCTGCACCCCGCCGCGCTGCTCCCCCAGCACCCCTTCGACGACCACCTTCGCCCCCAGGCCGAGCCCGCCGATCGCCCGGCGTCCCATGAACCGGATCACGACCTCGCCCGTTCCGTCGGACACCACGGCTTCGAGCGACTCGTTGTCTTTCATCGGGAACACGGTGAGCCTCCGGATCACGCCGGCGATCTTGACCCGTTGTCGCATCGGCGCATCAGCGATCCGGATCGAGCCGGGGACCCGGTCCGCCCACTCGCGGATCTCGGTCTCCAGACGCGTCTCGTCAGACTCGGTCAGACGCTGAAGGAAACGACGGAACCCCCTCATGCCGCGGTGAGCCTATCCAGAAACCATCGCGTCCCCGGCCTCAAACGGCCGTGCGCGCTTTGCGGAGATCCTCTTCGAGCTCGGACTTCCTGTTCTTCGAGACCCAGATCATCGCGGCCAGGATCGTGGCGCCGACCAGCGCCACCGCGACGCGGATCGCGGTGTGGTCGGCGTACTGGACGACGAGGGGCGCGATCAGCAGCGCAACCAGGTTCATCACCTTGATCAACGGGTTCAGCGCCGGACCGGCGGTGTCCTTGAACGGGTCACCGACGGTGTCGCCGATCACCGCGGCCTTGTGGCTCTCGGAGCCCTTGCCGCCGTAGTTGCCCTCCTCGATGAACTTCTTCGCGTTGTCCCAGGCGCCGCCGGAGTTCGACAACATCACCGCGAGCAACTGCCCGGTGAGGATCGCGCCGGCCAGGAAGGCGCCGAGCGCCTCCGCCCCCAGGAAGAACGCGGCGATCACGGGCGCCAGGACGGCCAACAACCCCGGGGTCGTCAGCTCGCGGAGCGACGTCCTGGTGCAGATGTCGACGACCGCGGCGTAGTCGGGCTTCTCCTCGTAGGTCATGATCCCCGGGTGGTCCCGGAACTGGTTCCGGACCTCGACGACCACCTGCATCGCAGCCCGTCCCACCGCCCGGATCGCGAGCGAGGAGAACAGGAACGCGACGCACCCACCCAACAGCAGCCCGACGAGCACGTCGGGTTGATCGACGCGGACCCCGAGGAACGTGTAGCCGGCGTTCTCGAGCGCAGCCTCGAAGGAGCCGAACAGCGACGTCGCCGCGATCACCGCGGTCGCGATCGCCATACCCTTCGTGATGGCCTTCGTCGAGTTCCCGATCGAGTCCAGCCCGCCGAGGATCTCCGCGGGCCGCCCCTGGAACTCGCCGGACATCTCGGCTATGCCCTGCGCGTTGTCCGAGATGGGGCCGAACGTGTCCATCGACACGATGACGCCGACGGTCGTCAACATCCCCATGCCCGTCAGCGAGATGAAGTAGAGCCGTTCGAAGGCCGTGTGACCGAGGTAGAAGGCGGAGGTCACGGCCGCACCGATCAGCAGCGCCGACCACACGGTGGACTCGAGCCCCACGGAGAACCCGGACAGGATCGTGGTCGCGGGACCCGTGACGGTGGCCTCCGCGATCTCCTGCACGGGCTTGTACTTCGCATCGGTGAAGTACTGCGTGAGGATCTGGATCAGCGACGCGAGGACGAGACCGATCACCACCGCCGCCCACGGACGCCAGTCCTTCGTGACCAGCTCGGACGCGACGAAGACGATGACCGCCGAAAGAGCGGCCGAGATGAAGAACCCGCGGTTGATCGCCTTCATCCCGTGCTCCTCCTCGGAGCGGGGAGCGACCGACAGGATCCCGACGATCGACGTCAGGACGCCGATCGCACGAACCCAGAGCGGGAACATCACGCCCGCGATCGCCCCGACCTCGCTGCCACTGAACGCCGCGGCGCCCAGGATCAGGGAGGCGACCAAGGTGACCTCGTAGGACTCGAACAGGTCCGCCGCCATCCCGGCGCAGTCCCCGACGTTGTCGCCCACGTTATCGGCGATCGTCGCCGCGTTCCGCGGGTCGTCCTCGGGGATGCCTTGCTCGATCTTCCCGACCAAGTCCGCGCCAACGTCGGCAGCCTTCGTGAAGATCCCGCCGCCGACCCGCATGAACATCGCGAGCAGCGCGCCGCCGAACCCGAAGCCGACCAGCACACTCGTCGCGTCACCCTTGTAGATGATGAGGATCAACGTCGCGCCGAACAGCCCCATGCCGACCGTGAACATCCCGGCGACGCCGCCCGCCCGGAACGCGAGCCGGACGGCGCGACGGAGGCCGGACTCCCGGGCCGCGTTCGCCGTCCGGACGTTGGCGCGGACGGCGAGCCACATCCCGACGTACCCGGTGACCATCGACGCGAGGGCCCCGAGGAGGAACGCGATCGACCGCCCGAACCGGATGCTGAGCGCGCTGTGCTCGGCGTTCTTCGGGACGGGAAGCACGAAGAAGAGCACGACCGCCAGGACGGCGAGGAACACGGCGAGCGTCCGGTACTGGCGGTTGAGGTACGCCTTCGCGCCCTCCTGGATCGCGCGGGCGATCTCCTTCATCTTCTCCGTGCCCTCGGGCGCCGCGAGCACCTCTCGGACCAGGTACCAGGCGAAGAGCAACGCGACGAGCGAGACGCCGAAGATGAGCCACAGGGCCAGGTTCTCGCCCGACCCGAACCGCGCCTGGATCGGGCCGCTCTCCTGGGCAAGCCAGCCGACCATCGAACCTCCTACGTTGAGAACGACCCTCGTCCGCGCCGGCGCGTGTCGTGCCTGGCGCTGGAACCCGCAGAGGATACCCGAGCCCTCGGCGCGCTGACCTGCGACTTAGGCGGACGCGACGGGCGGGGAGTCCTGGGCACCGAGCAGGGTCTCGAGCGCCTCGTACGCCGCGAGCACGTCGCGACGATCCGCAGGCTCCGGGACCGACTCCTCGGACGCTCGGAGGATCATCTCGGCCTCGTGACCGAGGATCCCTCGCTCCCGGCCGTCCCCGAGCGCCACGGCGACCTTCGCCAGGTTCTCCAACTGCCGGATCAAGACCGCGGGCATCCCGCGGGCCGACTGCCGGATCT
>VAYF01000023.1:0-7126 GCA_005883885.1 Actinomycetota bacterium
AGCTCGGCGATCACGCGGTTCATCAGGTTGGGCACGAAATGCGGAGACCCGACATGCGGGTCCGAGATGTGGGCGATCGTGACCACGGCTCTACCCTACCGACCCTCGCTCGAGCGGTGGGTCGCAGATCCCATCTCAGTTGCCGCCGATCTCGACCTCGAACCCCCGGCTGCGGATCCCCGGGCGCAGGATCCGCCACGGCGCGGGGAGGCCCAGAGCCTCGAGCGTGATCGGGGGCCGGTCCGCTCGCTCGAACACCACGAGCGACGGACCGGCCCCCGAGATGCAGACCGGGACGTGATCGCGGCGGAGCGCCTCGATCACGTCCGCCACCTCTGGCATCGTGGCGAGCCGCACATCCTCGTGCAGTCGGTCCACGAGCGCCAACGGCAGCAGCGAGGGGTCGCGCGTCAGCGCCTCGACCTCGATCGCCGCGCGAGCGACGTTCGCCGTCGCATCCATCCGAGGGACGCTCTCGGGCAGGACGGCGCGCGCCGCCGTCGTCGACATCCGGAAGCCGGGCACGAGGAGGGAGGGCCGGAGGGCCGGATGCGGTTCGAGCCGGTGCACCGTGCCGTCGTCGAGCGCGATCGTGAACCCTCCGAACACGGCGGCCGCAACGTTGTCGGGGTGCCCCTCGATCTCCGCGGCCATCGCGAAGACCGAGATCGGGTCGGCGTCGATCCCGAGGTCGAGCAGGGCTGATGCCGCCACCACGCCCGCGACCGTTGCCGCGGACGACGATCCCAACCCGCGCTCGAGGGGGATCAGGTTCCGCCCGCGGCGGGCGAGCGGGGCGAGCGGGAGCGACATCCGTCCCGCGACCGCCGACATCACCCGGCCGATCAGATCCGAGCCGTCGGCGGGGAGCTCGTCCGCCCCCTCCCCCTCCCACGTGACACCGGGCGGGGCCGCCGTGTCGACCACCAGCTCGTTACAGAGGTCCCAGGCCAACCCGAAGCTGTCGAACCCGGGGCCGAGGTTCGCCGAGGTGGCGGGGATGCGGACGGTCACACGCATCGTGGCGCGGAGCGTATCGCGGCCCGGACTACAGACCGAGCTCCGCCGCGACGGCGTCCGCGTCGGCCGGCACCGTGACGGGCTGCGCCGCGCCGGCGATGGCCCACTCCGTGTCCTTCAGGCCGTGGCCCGTCAGGACGCACACGACCGTGCGCCCCGCGGGAAGCCGCCCGTCGGCGTGCAGTTGGAGCATGCCCGCGACGCTGGCAGCGCTGGCGGGCTCGACGAAGAGGCCCTCGCGCGCCAGCCGGCGGTAGGCGGCAAGGATCTGCCGGTCGGTGACGGATCCGATCGCGCCTTCGGACGCGCTGGCGGCCGCCACGGCCTTCTCCCACGACGCGGGGTTCCCGATCCGGATCGCGGTCGCGATCGTGTGCGGATCCGCGATCGGCTCCCCCTTCACGATGGGCGCGGCGCCCGCCGCCTGGAACCCGAACAGCTGCGGCGGCTCGGGGATCACCCCGTCGACGAGGTACTCCGAGTAGCCCATCCAATGGCTCGAGATGTTCCCTGCGTTGCCCACGGGGACGCAGTGGATGTCGGGCGCTCGCCCCAGGGCGTCACATATCTCGAACGCAGCCGTCTTCTGCCCCTCGAGCCGGAACGGGTTGACGCTGTTCACGAGCGTTACGGGGAAGCGCTCCGCCAGATCGCGCGCGACGTCGAGCGACGCGTCGAAGTTGCCGTCCACCTCCAGCATCCGGGCGCCGTGGACGAGGGTCGCCGCCATCTTGCCGAGCGCGACCTTCCCCTTCGGAACGAGCACGGCGCAGGTGAGACCGGCCCTCGCCGCGTACGCGGCGGCCGACGCGCTCGTGTTGCCGGTCGAAGCACATACCACCGCCTTCGCGCGACCCTCGACCGCCTTGGAGATCGCGAGCGTCATGCCGCGGTCCTTGAACGAACCGGTCGGGTTGGCGCCGTCGTACTTCAGCCAGACATCGCATCCCGTCTCGAGGGATAGCGGATCGGAGCGAACGAGCGGGGTGCCGCCCTCACCGAGGGAGATCACCGGTGTCGCGTCGGACACGGGAAGGCGCTCCCGATACTCTTCGACGACGCCGCGCCATTGATGTGGACCGGCACCTCCAGGCGGAACGCTCACTCCTCGCCCTCCACGCGGAGGAGGCTCGCGACCGCGCGCACGCTCGAGCGATCGCGCAGCTCCGCCACCGTCTTCTGGAAGGCTCCCTCCTGGGCCCGGTGCGTGATGAACACGAGCGTCGCCTCCTCGGCGAACCCCTCCTGCCACACCCGCTCGATCGAGACCCCGTTGTGCGCGAACGCCTCCGCGATCTCCGCGAGCACGCCCGGCCGATCCTCCACGTGGAGGTTGAGGTAGTACTGCCCGGTCGTGGCGTCCATCGGACGGATCGGACGGTCGAGGACGCACGTGCATCCGATCGCGCGGCCGCCGAAGGCGAGGTTGCGGGCCACATGCACCAGATCGCCGATCACGCTGGTCGCCGTCGCGTCGCCCCCCGCACCGGGCCCGTAGAACATGAGCTGACCCACCTTCGCGCCCTCGACGAAGACCGCGTTGTTGGCGTCGCGGACCGCGGCCAGCGGGTGGGCTGCCGGGATCATCGCGGGGTGCACGCGGGCGGAAACCTCGTCGTCCTCGAGCTCGGCGATCGCGAGGAGCTTCACCACGTACCCGAGGCGCGCGGCGTCGGCGATATCCTGCGGGGTGATCCGCGCGATCCCCTCGCGATACACGTCGCTCGCGACGACCCGCGTGTTGAACGCGATCGAGGCGAGGATCGCGCACTTGGCCGCCGCATCGAAGCTCTCGATATCGGCCGTCGGATCGGCCTCGGCGTACCCGAGTCGCTGCGCCTCGGCCAGCGCGTCCTCGAACGTCCATCCGTGCTCCGACATCTGCGTCAGCACGTAGTTCGTCGTGCCGTTCACGATCCCGAGCATCCGGCGGACCCGCTCGCCCGCCAGCGATTCCTTGAGGGGTGCGATCAGCGGGATCCCGCCGGCGACGGCTGCCTCGAACCGGAGGTCGCGCTGGGCAGCGTCCGCCGCATCGAACAGCTCCTTGCCGGCGGTCGACAGGACCTCCTTGTTGGCCGTCACCACCGGCTTGCCGGACGAGAACGACGCCAGGATCAGTTCCTTCGCCGGCTGCGTCCCCCCGAGGAGCTCGAGCACGACGTCGATGTCGGGGTCGGCGACGACCGAGGCGAGGTCGGTCGTGAAGACGTCGCTCGGGAGCGGGACGTCGCGCGCCCGGTCGGCGTCGCGGACCGCCACGCGGGTCACCGCGAGGCGGACCGCGGCGCGCATCGCGATGTCATCACCGTGCTCGCCGAGCATCCGGACGACCGCCGATCCCACGGTCCCGCACCCGAGCATCCCGATCCGGATCGTGCGCTCGCTCACGTCGAGCCCGCCACCCGATCCATCCGCTCGGGAGCCGAGACACCGAGGATCCCGAGCAGGTTCGCGAGGACCGTTCCCGACGCTCGGCACAACCACAGCCGCGCCTGGGTGCGTGCCGCGTCGTCGGAGACGACGCGGCACTCGGTGTAGAACCGATGGAACCGAGCGGCCAGATCCTGCGACGCGTGCGCGATGCGATGCGGCGCGCGCAGGGTCGCCGCCTTCGCGATCACGGCGGGCACCTCCGCGAGCGCTTTGAGCAGCTCGGTCTCGGCGGGCTCGACCAGGATCGACAGGTCCACCGTTTCGATCGGCTGCAGCGTCACGCCGGCCTCGCTCGCGGTCCGCAGGATCGACGCGATCCGCGCGTGGCCGTACTGGACGTAGTAGACGGGGTTGTCCATCGATCGCCGCTGCACGGCTTCGATGTCGAACCGCATCGTGTGGTCGTTGCCGAACAACAGCAGATGGAACCGCGCGGCATCCGCTCCCACCTCGTCGATCAGCTCGTCGAGCGACACGAACATGCCCGCTCGCTTGCTCATCGGCACGGGCTCGCCGCCTCGCAGGAACGAGACCCATTGGTAGATCACGATCTCGACTGCCCCGGGCTCGAAGCCGAGCGCCTGTGCGGCGCCGCGGACGCGTGCGATGTCGCCGTGGTGATCCGCACCCCACACGTAGATCAGGTGATCGAACCCGCGAGCGAACTTGTCGATCAGGTAGGCGCAATCAGCGCCGAAGTACGTGTGTCGGCCGTCGCTCCGCACGAGGACACGGTCCTTGTCGTCGCCGAACGCCGTCGAACGGAACCAGACGGCGCCCTCGGCCTCGTAGGCGTGGCCCGAGGCGCGGAGTTGGTCGATCGCCTGCGCGATCTCGCCCTCGCGAGCGAGCGCCGCCTCGGAGACGTAGGAGTCGAACCGGACGTTGAACCGCGCGAGGGTCGCGTCGATCCAGCCGAGGACCCGCTCGGCGGCAGCTCCACGCACCGTGGCCAGCCGCTCTTCATCCGGGAGCGCCGCCCACCCGGGTTCCGCCGCTGCGAGCTCGCGGCCCAGCTCATCGACATACGCGCCGTGGTAGCCGTCCTCGGGGATCTCGGTCGGACGTCCCAGGTGGCTCAGGTAGCTCGCGTCCACCGAGGCTCCGAAGCGGTCCATCTGACCGCCGGCGTCGTTGTAGTAGTACTCACGCTCCACGGTCCATCCGGCGGCATCGAGCAGACGCGCGATCGCGTCGCCGAGCACGGCGTTCCGCGCGTGCCCGACGTGCAGGGGCCCGGTCGGGTTCGCACTCACGAACTCCACCTGGACGCGCCGTTCGATCCGCGGTGCCGTCCCGTACGCGGCTCCCTCGGCTGCGATCCGGCGCAAGACGTCGTGCAGCCACCCTTCGGTGAGGAAGACGTTGATGAATCCCGGACCGGCGACCTCCACCTTCCGGACGAACGCCGCCGGTGGCAACGCCGCGACGATCGTCTCCGCCACCGTGCGGGGAGACGCCGCGATGCGAGACGCCACCTCGAGCGCGACGTTCGTGGCGAAGTCTCCGTGCTCCTTCTGCCGAGGCTCCATCACCTCGGGTTCGGGCAGCTCGCCGTCCAGCCCCAGCTCGGGTGCCGCAGCCTCGAGACCCGACCGGAACCATCCCCGGAGCTCGTCCTCGATCACGCTCCGGCTCCCTCGATGGAACCGCGGACCGTCTCGATCAAGGCCTGCGCGTCGAAGGGCTTGGTGATGTAGCGGACGCCGGGGGCCACCGGCGTGGTGTCCAAGGCACGGGCCGTGAGGAACACGACCGGGATCCCGCGCAGCAGCGGATCCTCCTGGAGCCTGCGGTAAACCTCGTGGCCATCCATCTCCGGAAGCATCAGGTCAAGGACGATCGCGTCCGGCTGCCTGGCGGCGAGGGCGATCGCTTCCGGCCCTCGGGAGGCCGTCAAGGTCTCGAACCCCTCCAACCGGAAGTTGACCTCCAGCAGCCGGAGGATCACCGGGTCGTCATCGACCAGCAACACGGTGGGCACGCCCCGAGCATACGGGTGAGTGGGCTCCGGTCGGAACGTTAGACTCCGTGCCCGTTCGCCCCCGTAGCTCAGAGGATAGAGCGCCGGCCTCCGGAGCCGGGTGCGCAGGTTCGAGTCCTGCCGGGGGCGCCGATCCTCGAGAGGAGATCCGCTGGTGGATCAGCCGGTCAGCAGCGCCTTCCGACCCGTCATCACCCACGTCGAGGTGCCTCCAGGGATGGTCGGCCCGGATCCCGTGCGGATCGAAGTTCGCTGCTTCATCGTTCCCCGTCGGGACGGGGTCGTCCTTGTGGACGTCGGCCCGCCCTCCGCCGGGAGCGAGATCGAGGCTGCGCTGGGGCAGATCGGCGCAACATGGTCGGACGTCTGCGACATCGTGCTCACGCACGCGCACTTCGACCATGTGGGAGGCCTGGCCGAGGTGACGGAGCGTGCCCCGCAAGCGGTCGTACGCGCGGGCACCGCCGACCTCTCTGAGATCCGCCTCGAAGGCCGCACGGTCGAACGCCTCGACGAAGCCGATCGAGTGCGCGATCTGGTGGTCCTCGAGACCCCGGGGCACGCGCCCGGACATCTCAGCCTCCTCGACGAGGCGAACTCGCTGATCCTCGTCGGGGACGCCGTCGGCAACGTCGGTGATGGGCTCTCGTTCGGGCCCCCGGCCTTCACCGCGGATCAGGGTCAGGCCCGAGCGTCCCTCGAGCGTCTCGCCAGCTTGGACGTCGAGCGCTTCGTCTTCTCGCATGGGGCAGAGGTGCACGACCCACGTGCTGCGATCGCGCACCTCCTTCGCTCATCTGGATGGGTTCCCCCATCGGGATGTCCGAGACGGAGGGGATGCGCTCGCAAGGCTCGCACCAGCATCGCGAGCTGCGGCGCGCGGACCTGCATCCCGACCCGATCGGTCAGTTCCTCAGTTGGTTCGACGACGCGGAGGGCGCCGGGATCGCGTTGCCGAACGCGATGGCGCTCGCCACGACGGGAGCGGACGGCCAGCCGTCGGTCCGCTACGTCCTGCTCCGTGAGGCCGACCAACGGGGCTTCGTCTTCTACACGAACCACGGGAGCCGCAAGGGTCGACAGCTGGACGAGAACCCCCGGGCGGCGATCGTGTTCTTGTGGAACGGGCTCGACCGGCAGGTCTCGGTCACCGGCGGCGTTCGACGGGTCGACGACCACGAGTCGGACGCCTACTTCGCAACCCGGCCGCGGGAGGCCCAGATCGGAGCGTGGGCCTCGGCGCAGAGCTCGGTGCTGCGCGACCGCCACGAGCTCGAGGCGCGGGTCGGGGATGTTTCGGCCCGCTTCAGGGATGCGCCGATCCCGCGACCTCCGCATTGGGGTGGATACCGCCTGATTCCCGACGTCGTCGAGTTCTGGCAGGGTCGCCCGTTCCGGCTCCACGACCGCTTCCAGTACGCGCGCGATGCCGACGAGAAGACGGGGTGGCGGGTGGAGCGCCTCTCTCCCTAGAGGGAACGCGGTAGCCTGCCCCGCCATGGACACCGACCAGCTCCGGAGCCGCATCCACGAGGACATGCCGCGGGTGATCGATGAGCTCTCCCGATTGGTCGCGATCCCCTCGATCGGATACGACGGCTACGACCCCGCCAACGTCCGCGCGAGCGCGGAGCTGACGCGCGACATCTTGCGCGACGCGGGGGTCGGCGCCGAACTCTTGGAGAT
>VAYF01000023.1:7196-9483 GCA_005883885.1 Actinomycetota bacterium
TCCGGGATCGTGATCCACGCCGCGGCGCTCCGGGCGGTCCGCGCCGACGGTCCGCTCCCCTGTTCGGTCAAGGTCATCGTCGAGGGCGAAGAGGAATGCTCGACCCAACATCTGCCGGAGCTCGTCCGCGGGCAGGGCGACTTGCTGCGGAGCGACGTGGCCGTGATCGCGGATGGGGGGAACTACCGGACCGGCGTGCCGACGATCGGCACCAGCATCCGCGGCGCCACGCATGTGACCGTCCGCGTCGACGTGCTGCCGATCGCGCAGCACAGCGGCGCGTTCGGTGGACCGCTCCCCGACGCGATCATGGCGCTGAGCCGCATGCTCGCCTCGCTCCACGACGATGACGGCGAGATCACGATCGAGGGGCTGCATGGGTTCCCCTGGCCCGGGACACAGGTCCCGGAGGACGAGTTCCGCGAGGAATCTCGCGTGTTCCCCGAGGTCGAGCTCCTCGGCACGGGCACGATCGCCGACCGCACCTTGTCGAAACCGGCCATCAACGTCCTCGCGTTCGAGGCGCCGCGGGTCGATGAGGTCGCCAACCAGATCGTGCCCAGCGCACGGGCCGTGGTGGGACTGCGCATGGCGCCCGGCGAGGACTACGCGAGCGCGGCCGACAGGCTCGCCGCGCACCTGCGCGCCGCCGCACCGTGGGGCGTCCGCGTCCAGATCGACACCGAGGAGCCCGGCGCCGGCTACATCGTCGACCCGACGACCTCGGCCTACCGGAGCGCCCGCGCGGCGCTCGCCACCGCCTTCGATCGCAAGGTGGTCGAGATGGGCTCGGGCGGATCGATCCCGCTCGTGCCGATGCTGGCCGAGACGTTCCCGGGGATCGAGGTGTTGATCTGGGGGGCCGGTGATCACCGTTCGAACTTCCACTCGATCGACGAGAGCGTCGACATCGAGGATCTCGAGCGGACTCGCGCCGATGATCGCGTCGAACGACGAGCGGCGCCACTTCTTATCCGTCTATACCCGGACCACGGCGGCCGTCCGTGACGAGCTCGCCCATCCGTCGCTCGGGGGGTTCGTCGATCCCGCGTGGGCCGAACGCTGGGATCTGGCGTTCGCCGAGCTCTACCTGGAGGCGTTGGAGCGGTGGAACGAGGACGGCACCGCCCCCGGTCCGTGGCAGGTGGCATTCGCGCTCGCGGGCTCTGAGCCGAGGATCCCCCCGATCCGTCACCTCCTGCTCGGCATGAACGCGCACATCAACTTCGACCTTCCGCAGGCGCTGCTCGCCGTCATCACCGACGCGGAGTTCGACGACCCCGGGGTGATCGGATACCGCGCGGCCGACCATGCGCGCATCGACGCGATCCTCGCGAGCCGCGTGCCCGAGGAGGATCGGCTCCTCGAAGCGTCCGAACAGCCCGGTGACCGGACGCTGATCGATCGGTTGATGACACCGTTCAACCGCCGTGCGACCACACGGTTCCTCAAGGAGTCCCGGGCCAAGGTCTGGAGGAACGCGCGCGCGTTGTCGCTGGCTCGCCGCGACGGTCCGGCGCCCCTGCGCGCGAGGGTGGTCGAGCTCGGCGAGCTGTCGGCCGGCCGGGTCGCCGACCTCGGCCGGCCCGGCAACGTGATCCGCCGCCTCGCTCGCGACGGCTTCGGCGTGTCGTTGGCCGGAGCCTAGTCGGGCCCGGGTGCTAGGTTGGCCGCATGAACCCAGACCCCGGTCAGATCCCGACGCCCGGCGTGGTCCAGGCGGTCCCGGTCGATGCGCAGGCCGAGCAGGCTCCGCCTCCGGGAACCGAGACGATCACCGAGCCTGCGAAGCTCCTTCGGATCGCGAGCATGGTCCGAGAGCTCCTCGACGAGACGCGGCAGACGTCGCTCGATGAGCCGGGGCGCAAGCGGCTCGCCGAGATCTACGGCCGGTCGGTGGGCGAGCTCTCCGACGTTCTCTCCGGCGATCTCCGCGAGGAGCTCGCGTCGCTCGCGCCTCCGATCGAGGATGCGGTGCCGACCGAATCCGAGCTCCGGGTCGCGCAGGCCCAGCTCGTCGGCTGGCTCGAAGGCCTCTTCCATGGGATCCAGGCCGCGATGTTCGCGCAGCAGGCCGCGGCGCGAGCGCAGTTCGAGGAGCTCAGGCGCCGCGGCCTGCTGGCGCAGAACCCGCAGGGCGGGCCCGGACCCCCGGAGAACGAGCGGGCGCCCGGCCAGTACCTCTAGACGGTCCCGACCGGTCCGGCAGTCGCACCCCCGCCCACCCGTGCCGGAGTCACCGTGTCCCGGGCCAGGCGCAGAGCGAGGAACACCGGGATGATAGAGA
>VAYF01000024.1 GCA_005883885.1 Actinomycetota bacterium
GCCCTCGTGGGAGCGGCTGCTCGACCACTCCACCTGCGTGAACAGCTCGAAGATCCGGTCGCGCTGGTCCGGAGGGATCCCGGGACCGTGGTCGGAGACCTCGAGCTGGATCTCCCGGTCGGTGCCCAGCGCGCGGACCTCGACGGCGGCGTCATCCCGGAAATCCAACGCGTTCTCCGTGAGGAGCACGAGAGCCCGCGACGCGAGCGCTCGATGCGCCCACACCTCCGCGACGAGGAGCTCGTCCGGGATCTGGGTGTCGATCGTTCCCTCCTGGTCGTTGGCGAACTCCCCGAGCGCGTCGTTGACGATCGACCCGAGCGCGACCGCTTGCGTCGGGAGCGTCGCCTCGCGCTCGAGGGCTACCACCGCACCGATGTTCGCGACGAGCCGTCGAAGTCTCCTGGCCGCTCGCTCGACACCGCCGGCGAGGGCGCGCATGTCGTCGCCGCTCAACCGGCCGTCCGACACCGCCAGCGTGGCCGCGGTCCCCTGGATCGTGGTGATCGGCGTGAACAGCTCATGTGCGAGGATCTGCACGAGCTCGGTCTTCATCCGGTTCAGCTCGACCAGCTCCGTGCTCAGCTCCTCCGCCCGGGCGAGCGACCGCGCGAGCTCCTGCATGACCTTCCCGGTCACCTCAGGCGACAGGTTGCTCTCTCCACGGACGCTCCCGTGGATCGCGGCGATGATCTCGCCGGGTGCAGATCCCTTGATCAGGTAGCCGATCGCGCCGGCGCGCACCATCTCGACGACTGACGCACGATCGAACTGCGCCGACAGCGCGACGATCTTGGTGTGGGCGACACCTCGCGGATCCCGCGGGCGGCGACGCCGCCGCCGCCCGCGGGCATGCGCACGTCGAGAAGCGCCACGTCGGGTCGTGTGGCGGCCGCCGCTTCCACGGCGGCCACCGCATCGTTCGCGGTCGCCACGACGACGATCGACGGGTCGCCGCCCAACAGCTCCGTGAGGGCGTCGACGACCAGCGGAAGGTCATCGGCGATCACCACGCTGATCGGCGTCATCGACCCATCCCGCCCACGCTCTCCATACTGGACCACCGTTCGGCGAGCTCCGTGGAACTCCGGGTATCCGGGGCGACGATCAGATCCGCGCGACCGGCTCCCACACCAGCTCAGCGACCTCCAGGATCACTTCGAAGCCCTCACCCTCCGGGCGGGGGCGTACCTCGCCGGTCAGCGCGCAGACGGTGTCGTTCAGCCACGCGTATCGCTCGTCGTCGGTCAGGTGGGTGAGGCTCCCGGCCAAGCGCCGCATGCCACTTCCGGTCGGCGTGGCGAGACCGTTCCAGCTGAACAGGATCGTCGCGCCGTCGTCGGTCTCGAGCACGCCTCGGAAATCCGGGACGAGCGCGCCGTCGACGCGGCGGCGCGGGAAATTGGCGGCGCGGTAGCGCGCGTTCACACGGCCCGAGACCGTGCCTTCCGCGATCAGGAAGCTCTGGCCCTCGGAGCCGCCGGAGGCCTGGAGCGTCACGTTCCAGGCCTCCGGCGTGGTGAAGGTCGCGTGATACAGAGGCTCCAGCCGCATCGGACGTCTCAGGCGACCGCGATCCCCGCGACCGTGGCCGGCAGGCCCTCCCACGAGCCGATCGGCGTGAGCGACCCGTCGGTGCCGACCGTCCAGCCATAGATCCGACCGCCGTCGGCGTCGATCGCGTAGAGGCAACGACCGTCCGCGCTCAGGCCCTCGTCGCGGAGGCCGGGCTGGCCGTCCACGGCCAGCCCGGCCGTGGCGTCGTCGAGGCGGAGCGATCCGTCGGCGCCGATCGCGTAGCGCGATACGGCGCCGTCGGCGAAGTTCGTGGTGAACGCGAAGCGGTCATCGGGGGTGATCGCGGCCCAGCAGATCTCGCTCCGTCCGTTGCCGACGGACGAGGTGACCAGCCGGACCTCGCCGCCGTCGATCCGATAGGACGATGCCGCGGCGGCGCCCTTCTGAGCCCGGAAGGCTTCGGTCACGACGAGCGTCCCGCCGCCGGTGATCGCGAACCCGTACGGCGTTGGGCCGGCCGACGCCACGACGCGCGGCATCCCGAGTTCCCCGGCTGCTCCCACGTCGTACCGGACGATCGAATCGGTGCCCCGCTCGGTCACGATGAGCGACGAGCCATCGCGTGTGAACCCCACCTGTGCAGGGTCGGCGTCGGCCGACGGGAGGGATCTTTCGGAACCCGGGAGAGGCTCGAGTCGGTCGCCGGTGATCCGGTGTCCGATGAGACCGGGCTTGCCGGTGCTCAACACGTAGACGAGCCCGCCGTACTCGGCGACGCTCTTCGGCGCCGGGCCGACGGGGGCCGTGTGGAGGAGCTCGAGCGAGCCGTCCTCCCGGAGGGAGAAGAGGCTCAGGTCGTCGCTCGAAGCGTTCGTCACGAGCAGGTGGCGCCTGTCTCCCGTGAGCGTGACGGAACCTTGCGAGGTCAGGTGTGGCTTCGCGTCGCCGGCCCCCCCGCTCGCGAAGGTGCCGATCCGGTCAAGCGCCCCGTGCTCGTCGCGACGGAACGCGATCACTGCGTTCGCGGGCTCGTTGGTCTGGGTGTAGACCACGCCGCCGCCCATCCGATCCATCATCGTTGCCCCCTTCGGTCGATCCCCAGCTCCGATGGTGCTATGCGCCTCAGTCGGTCCAGCGGTCGGACCGTTACAAGCGCTGTTCAGCGGACGGCTTCGGGACGGATCCCACCGTACGTCTCAGCGCCGTACCGCTCCTTCTCCTTGGCCAGATCCAGCCGACCGATCCGTCGGCGGGCATCGCGGGCGGCGTCGTCCAGCAGCTCCGCGGGGACGATCCACGCGACCTCGAACTCCAGGCCGTCGGGATCGGCTCCGTACAGGCTCTTCGTGGTCCCGTGATCGCTCGCGCCCGTGAGCGCACCGGCCTCAGTGAGCACCCCGGCCAGGCGTTCGAGCTCCGCGAGCGTGTCCACCTCCCATGCCAGGTGATACAGCCCGACCGTCGAACGGCCGGCAGCCGACGGCGCCGCTTGCGCTCCGATCTCGAACAGCCCGAGATCGTGATCGTTGATCGAGCCCGGCGCCTGCAGGAACGCCGCCCTGAACCCCTCGGGGGTCATCGGGATCGCGCGGAACCCCATGACGTCGGTGTAGAAGCGAACGCTCCGATCCAGATCGGCCACGTAGAGGACCGCGTGGTTCAGTCGCGTGATGGGCATGGGTGACACCTCCCTGCTCGGTACCCACCGTAGTCTCCCGTGTCGACCAGCGCCTTCGGACGCGTCGGCCTTCGCCTCTATCCTGATGGCCATGGATTGCCATGTGTGCGGCTCCAGCCTGCCCGAAGGCGCCCGCTTCTGCCCCAGCTGCGGTGCCCTCGTGACGGGCGCGACCGCGACCGACGAGCGCAAGATGGTGACGGTCCTGTTCGCCGATATGGTGGACTCCACCGGGTTGTCGCAGCGCCTGGACGCCGAACGTGCCCGTGAGGTGCTCGGCAGGTTCTACGACGTCACGGTCGATGAGCTCCACGCGCTCCGCGGCCGTCCCGAGAAGTTCATCGGCGACGCGGTGATGGCGGTCTTCGGCCTCCCTCAGGTGCACGAGGACGACGCGCTGCGAGCGGTGCGCGCCGGGATCGCGATCAGGGACCGTGTGCGCCGCCTCTGCGAGGAGCTCGGTCTTGCCACCCCGCTCGAGATCAGGGTCGGGATCGAATCCGGCGAGGCCGCCACCGGGACCGGCCCCGACGGGCAGCTGCTCGTGACGGGGTCCGTCGTCAACGCGGCCGCCCGGCTCCAGACCGCCGCCGCGCCCGGCGAGGTGCTGGCCGGGGAGACCACGCGAACGCTCACCGAACGGTCGGTGTCCTTCGGCGAGGAACGGCTCGTCGAGGCCAAGGGCTTCGCCCAGCCGCTCTCCGCGTTCTGCGTCGACGGCCTCAGCACGCGGTCCGCCCGCCGGACGATCCCGTTCGTCGGCCGCGCCGACGAGCTCGCGATGCTCCGCCGTTCGTTCTCACGCGTGATCACCACGTCGCGACCACTCCTGTTCACCGTGGCCGGCGAGCCCGGGATCGGCAAATCGAGGCTCGCCGCGGAGTTCCTGGCCGGGTTGGACCCCGAAGGCACGGTGCTGGTCGGGCGGAGCCATCTCGGCGCCGACAGCGCCACCTTCGCCCCCGCCGCGGCCATCGTGCGCGAGGTCGCCGGCATCGGCGACGACGACCCGGTCGACGTTGCCGTGCAACGTCTGCGGGAGCTCGTGCAGCGTGTGTGTCCGCCGGGACCGGACGCCCGCACGGTGGATCGTCTCCAGGCGTTGCTCGGACTCAACGAACCTCGGCGCGACGAATCCGCGTTCGTCCACGACGTCCGCTCGGGCTTCCTCTCCCTCATCGAGGGCCTCGCGAGCGAACGACCCGTCACCCTGCTGTTCGAGGATGCGCAGACGCTCCGGCCCCAGATGCTGGATCTGATCGAACGCATCGCGGCGCGCGGACGGCACGGCCCGGGGAAGGTGCTGATCCTCGTCGCCACCCGGACGGACCTGTTGGAGGAGCGACCTACTTGGGGAACCGGGGCCGCCAACCAGGTCTGTCTGCGGCTGGAACCGCTGTCGGACGAGGAGGCGACGGAGCTCGTCCTCAAGGCAGGGGGCGGCAGGGTCGGCGAAGACCAAGCGAGCACGATCACGGGACGAGCGGGCGGCAATCCGTTCTTCATCGTGGAGTCCACGGGCATGTTGCTCCGGGACCGCCCGGCGACCGACGGTGAGCTCCTCATCCCTCCGACCGTCCAGGCGATGGTCGCCTCGCGGCTCGACGGGCTGCCGCCGGAACATCGCGACCTCGCTCGGCGGCTCTCCGTGTACCGCTACGACTTCGATCTGGAGGAGGTGTCCACCGTCGCGCAGGCGGGCGAAGACGAACTCCAGGAGCTGATCGACGCCGAGATCATCGTGCGCGAGGAGATCGCCGGCTCCTCCCCGCGGTGGCGGTTCCGCCACGAGGTTCTGCGCGACGTCGCCTACGCCAGCCTGCCCAAACGCGAACGGCTCCGCCTCCATACGGTGATCGCGGAACGACTGCAGGCGCAGGGCGCGATCACCTGGGCGGCCGATCACCTCGAGGCCGCGGCGCGCGCATCGCTGGACCTCGATCCGCAGGACCGACGGGCCGCGGAACGAGCGGCCGACGCGTTGCTCGCCGCCGGCGACCGAACGCGTCGGCGGATGGAAAGTCGTTCCGCGCTCGACTTCTACGCCCGGGCCCTCGCCCTCGCCGGGCCCGAGGACGCATGGGGTGTTCGTGAGGCGCGCGCGCTCGCCGGGATCGGGGAGGCTCGCTACTGGCTCGCCGAATACCCCGCCTCCATCGAGGCGCTCGAACGCGCGATCCAGCTCGGGACGGCGCTCGAGGACGACTGGACGCTCGCGCTCGCGCTCCGCTTCCGGGGCGACCTCGCGATCAACGTCGACGCCGATCTCGAGGCCGGCGAACAGCTCCTCGCCCGATCGGTCGCGGCTGCCGAGCGGCTCGGTGAGCCCTGGGCGATCGCTCGTTCGTTGCTCTTCTCCGGGTGGGTGCCCTGGACACGCGACCGGTTCCAGGATGCGGAGCCCATCTGGCGCCGCGCGCTCCAGATCGCTCGCGACGGTGAGGACCGCTGGGCCGAGGTGCGCGCCCTCACGTCGTTGTCCATCAACCACTCGCAGATGGGCGACGAAGCCGAGGCACTGCGGCTGATCCAGGAGGCTCAGGAGCTGGCGGATCGGATCGGGGATCAGTTCAGCGTCGCCGTCACGACCACGCAACGTGCCCGCGTCGACGCCGACCTGGGGCGGCTCGACGAGGCCATCCGCCAGCTCGACGTCGCCGTCGGGATCTTCGGCGACCTCGGCGCGCGGTGGGAGCTCGCGGATGCCACCGCCGAGCGCGGGATCACCAAGCGCGAGGTGGGTCTGCTGGATGAGGCCGAGGAGGATCTGGGACGGGCGATCAGGCTCTCCGAGGAGTTGGGCGAACGACAGCTGGCCAGCTGGACGTGGCGCGCGCTCGCGCGCGTGTCGGAGAAGCGAGGCGATCAGGATCAGGCGGCCGAGCGCTTCCGGCTGGCCGAACAGGCCGAAGCCCGGGGGCCCCAATAGGCCGGGGGCCCAATAGGTGGAGGCCGCACGGCGGATCAGGTCAACGAGCCCTGACCGTCGATCGCGGAGCGTCGCCGGCGCCGAGTCTGGACGTCGGAAGCCTCACCGTCCACGGGGTGCTCCACCAGCGCGACCACGCGCGCGGTCATGAATCGCGCCGTCCGGACGACCGTGCCGCTGCGGGTGACCTCCGAGACCTCGATCACGCCTCGGCCGGTCGAGACCTCCACGCGCCTGCCCGCGCGGGTCGCCTCGATCTCGTAGGTCTGCACCCCCGTGCCGATATCCACCGCGACCTCGACCCGGTCTCCACGCGACATGCGCCGATCGTAGGCGCGATCGGTGCGAGCGGTCCAGCGGGCGCTGGACCGCTCGTACCGGTCACCCCACGTGATCGATCACGCCGTACCCCTTCGCTCCCTCCGGATCGAGGATGAAGTCGCGGTCGAGGTCCTCGTGGATCCGCTCGATCGTCTGGCCGGTGTGCCGAGCCAAGATCTCCTCCATCAGACGGCGCTGTCGCACCATCTCCTCCGCCCGGATCTTGATGTCGATCGACTGTCCCTCGCCCGTGCTGCCCCAGGGTTGGTGCAACAGGACCCGAGCGGTCGGCAACGCGTGGCGTTTCCCCGCGGCGCCGGCCGCGAGCAGGACGGCCGCGCCGCTCGCGGCTTGCCCGATGCACCAGGTCGAGACGTCAGGCTTGATCGCTTGCATCGTGTCGTAGATCGCGAACAGGGCGGTCACGTCGCCCCCCGGCGAGTTCACGTAGAGGGACACGTCGCGATCCGGACCTTCCGCCTCCAGGAACAACAGCTGCGCGATCACGAGGTTCGCGAGCTCGTCGTTCAGCTCGGCGCCGAGGAAGACGACGCGCTCGCGAAGCAGCCGCGAATAGATGTCGAACGCCTGCTCTCCCGAGGCGGATCGCTCGACGACGGTCGGGACACCGCTCGGTCGCATGTTCGGGCCT
>VAYF01000025.1 GCA_005883885.1 Actinomycetota bacterium
CAGAGCGCCGGTCCGGACACCAAGGCGGCGGTCGGGTTGCTGACCCCGCCCGGCAAGGTGCCGTGGCGGGGGGCGGCCCTGGTGATCGTGTCGCCGAGCGGCGACGACCAGGTCGTCGTGACCGTCGACGGTCTGCCGCGCGCGCGGGGCCCCTACCGGATCGCGCTCACCGACGGGCACGGGCACGCGGTGCCGGTCGCCGTCGTCCGTCATCTGGACAAGGAGGGCGGCGCCATGAAGGGCCGTGTGGTCGCTCGAGATCTGACCGAGTACGTCCGCGTGGTCGTCACCGACGCGCGAGGGCGGACGGTGCTGACCGGCGTGCTCGACCCGGCGCCTCCCACCGGCTGATCCCGAACCGTTCCACCGCTTCCGTATGCTCGGCGCGATGCGCTTCGGACTCGCGCTCCCGCAGTACGGCTTCTCGCTCCCCACCGGCCGGATCGGGCTCGACGACGCCGTTGCGTGGGCACGCCGCGCCGAAGACCTCGGGTTCGATTCCGTCTGGCTGTCCGATCACTTCTTCTATTCGTTCGCTCGCTACGGTGCGGACCCGTCGCCGGTCGCCGCGCTCGAGCCGCTCACCGCGCTCGCGGCGATCGCGACCGGCACCAGGCAGGTCCGGCTCGGCGTCCTCGTCCTCGCCGCCGGCTTCCGACCGACGGAGCTCGTCGCGAAGGCGGCTGCCACGATCGACCGGCTGAGCGGAGGGCGACTCGACCTCGGTCTCGGGGCGGGCTGGCTGGAGGAGGAGTTCGTGGCCTTCGGCTATCGGGTCGGCACGGTCGGAGAACGGTTCGACGTCCTCGAGCGGACGCTGCAGGGGCTGACGCGGTCGCTCACCGACCCCGGCTCTCCCGGTCCGCCGCCGGTGCAAGACCCCCTACCGATCTGGCTCGGCGGGAAGGGGGGTCCCCGCCTGCTGCGGCTCGCCGCTCGCTACGCCACAGGGTGGAACGTGGTGTGGCGGGTCTCGCCCGAGGACCACGCCGGGCGGGTCGTGGACGTCGCGGCCGCGTGCGGCCGCGAGGGCCGCGACCCGGCCACGTTCCGACGGACCGTGGGGCTGTACGGGACGATCGGGCTCACCGAGGATGATGCGCGGGCGCGCTTCGAGCGCGCCCGCGCATCGTTCCCCGGTCAGGCGATGCGCGACGAGACGTGGGAGACGTGGCGGGCGGACACGCTCAGCGGGTCGCCACAGCAGGTGGTCGATCGCGTGCGAGCGTTCGGATCGCTCGGCGTCGAGGAGTTGATCCTTTCGCCATGGGCCCTTCCCTTCGCCGTGATCGAGCCGGAGATCGTGGAGGTGTTCGCCGAACACGTGATGCCCGCGTGCCGATGACCTCGCCGCGCGAGGCCGTCCTCGCCGTGCTTCGCGACGCGGGCGAGCCGATCCACTGGACCGTGATCCAGGACCGGGCGCTCCGGGCCGGCTACCTCGATCCGTTCGAGCAGCCCGACGTCCGCAGGTCCGTCCTGCGCGCGCTCCGCGGGCTCGTCGCCGAGGGCCTCGTCGTGAAGAGCGAGACAGGGGTGTACACGCTGGCCTGAACCTGCGGCCGGGCGGTCACGGCCGGTACTGGATCGGCGAGAACCGTTCGAGCTTCTCGAAGGAGTGCTGCGATTCGATCGATCGGACCGTTCCCGAGCGCGACCGCATCACCATCGAGTGCGTGCTGGCCCCGTCCGGCCAGTACTTCACGCCTTGAAGGAGGTAGCCGTCGGTGATGCCGGTGGCCGCGAAGAAGCAGTCGTCGCTCGCGATCAGGTCCTCCGTCCGGAGAACCCTCTCGAGGTCGTACCCCCCCTCGATCAGAGCCCGGCGTTCGTCGTCATTGCGCGGGTAGAGACGCCCCAGCATCGCGCCGCCGAGGCATCGCAGGGCGGCGGCAGCGATCACGCCCTCGGGAGTACCACCGATCCCCATCAACAGGTCCACCTCGGTACGCGGAGCAGCCGCGACGATCGCGCCGGCGACGTCGCCGTCCGTGATCAGGAACACGCGGGCTCCGACCTCGCGGATCTCGGCGATCAACCCGGCGTGGCGGTCCCGATCCAGGACCGTGACCGTCACCTCCTCGGGCCGCTTGCCCTTGGCCTTCGCGACCTGCCGGATGTTCTCGGCGACGGGCGCGTCGATGTCGATCATGTCCGCCGCGTCGGGACCCGTCGCGATCTTCTCCATGTAGAGGGCCGCACCGGGGAAGAACATCGTGCCCCGAGGGGCGAGCGCGATCACCGCGAGCGCGTTGGGCTGTCCGACCGCCGTGAGCCGCGTCCCGTCGATCGGGTCGACGGCGACGTCGGTGCCGGGACCGGCGCCGTCACCGACGTGCTCGCCGTTGAACAGCATCGGCGCCTCGTCCTTCTCTCCTTCGCCGATCACCACGACGCCGTCCATCGACACGGTGTCGATCATCAGCCGCATCGCATCCACGGCGGCTTGGTCGGCGGCGTTCTTGTCACCGTGTCCGATCCATCTGCCGGCGGCGAGCGCCGCCGCCTCGGTCACCCGGACCAGCTCCATCGCGAGGTTTCGGTCGGGTCGCTCGGTCATCCTCGGTTCCTCCCATCGACCTGCCACCGCCGGACGTTCGACGCTCGGGAATCCTACGCCGTGGGCTTCGCGAGCATCCCGTGCGTGCGGTACCAGGTGAGCACGCGCTCGAGCGTGTCCTCGAGCGATCGGTACACGAGGCCGAGCTCGCGGGTCGCGCGGGAGCCGTCGTACCGGTGCCCGTGCAGGAGCGCGCGGATCGTCGCGGGGCAGACCGCGGGATCCTCGCGGATACGCGCAACCAACCCGGTGAACGGGGCGACCGCGCGCACGAGCCCCCGCGGGATCCAGACGACACGCTGCGGCCGGCCGATCTGCCGCCGAAGGAGCGCGGCCGCCGAGCGCATCGTGAGCGAGGCGCCCGACAGCAGGTAGCGGCGATCGGCGACGCCGTTGCGGGCCGCCAGCAGGTGTCCGGTTGCGCAATCGTCGACGTCCACGATCGAGAACGACGTATCCAGCAGGGCCGCGGTGCGCGCCCGCGCCGCGTACAGCAGCAGCTTCGCCGACCCGGTCGTGCGACCGGGCCCCTGGACCGACGACGGGTTGACCGTGACGACCTCGATCCCGCGCTCCCGGCCTGCCGCACGCGCCTGCTGCTCGCCGAGGTACTTCGACCGCTCGTAGCGCGAGAGGAAGCGTCCTCGGTGCACCGAGTCCTCGGTACCGAGCGTGCCCGACCGTTCACCGATCGCGGCGGACGACGAGGTCAGCACGAGCCGTCCGATCCGGGCGTCGGCTGCTGCGTGCACGGCGGTGACCGCGCCGGCGATGTTGGACGCGTCGAGCTCGGTCGGGTCGCGCGGGCACATGCGGTTCACGCCTGCCACGTGGAACACGACGTCGCAGCCACTCATGACGTCCGCGAGCGTCGATCGATCGATCAGGTCACCGGCGACGGGCTCGGCTCCCAGCTCCATGACCGTCGCCTTCGCGACGGGGCTCCGAGCGAGGGCCCGGACGGGCTCGCCTTCCGCGATCAGCGCGCGGATCACTGCCCCGCCGACGAACCCGCTCCCTCCGGTGACGAACGCCGTCATCGTTCACGCACACGCGTGAACGCGGAGGCGTACCGCCCGACGTAGTCGATGCCGGACCAAACGGTGATGATCGCGGCCATCCACATCAGCCACTCGTCCAGGAAGCGTCCCCACAACAGGACGTCGGGGCGCCAGATCGCGACGAAGATCGCGAGGAACTGGAGGTTCGCCTTCGCTTTGCCGAGCCGCGACGGGTTCACGATCGAGCCTTCCGCCGAGCTCGCGACCCCTTTGAGGCCGAACACGACGATCTCGCGTGCGATGATCACGAAGCCCACCCAGGCCGACGCGCGGCCGACCGCGACGAGCGCGATCAGGACACCCGTCACGAGCACCTTGTCCGCGGTCGTGTCGAGGAAGGCGCCGAGCTGCGAGGTCCGTTTCCATCGGCGCGCGAGTCGCCCATCGACGAAGTCGGTGATGGCGGCGAGCGCGAAGAGCCCGGCGGCGATGGCGTCGGTCCGGTCTCCGCCGTGGAGCACCAAGGCCATCACGATGGGCGCGAGGATGACGCGCAGCCACGTGACGCCCTCGAGGAACCGTCCGGCTCGTTCGTCGGCGCTGCTCACACGTCCGAAGCGTACCAACGCCCGCCGTTCAGACCGTCAGGAGCTGCCGCACCTCGGCTGCCGTCGCGCAGGCGAGCGCCTTCGACGCGAGCGCATCCGCGCCGTCGAGGTCGACGGCGCGAACGGCCTCCTTGACCGAGGGGATCGCAGGCGGGCTCATCGAGAGCTCTTCCACCCCGAGACCGAGGAGCAACGTCGTCGCGGCAGGGTCGGCCGCCAGCTCACCACACACCGCCGTCGAGATCCCCGATGCGGCTCCCGCCTCCGCGGTCATCGCGATCAACCGGAGCACGCTCGGATGGAGGGCGTCGGCGAGGTCGCCCAGGTGTTCGTTGCCGCGATCGGCGGCGAGCGTGTACTGCGTGAGGTCGTTCGTCCCGACCGAGAAGAAGGCGGCGACGCGCGCCAGGTGGGCTGCGGCAAGGGCCGCCGAGGGGATCTCGATCATGACCCCGACCTCGGGTGGGGCGGTCCCGACCTTCGCGGCCACGTCGCCGACCACGGTGAGTCCCGTACGGAGCTCCTCGAGCGTCGCCACCATCGGGAACATGATCCGGACCGGGTGATCGGCGGAGACGCGCACGAGCGCGCGTACCTGTGTGTGCAAGATGTCGGGTCGCGCCGACGTCAACCGGACCCCTCGCACGCCGAGGAACGGGTTCGCCTCGGGAGTGAGTTCGAGGTAGGGGATCGGCTTGTCGGCGCCGGCGTCGAGCGTCCGCACCGTGAGCGGGCGACCGTCGAGCTCGACCGCCGCGGCTCGATACACCTCTTCCTGTTCGGCTTCGCTCGGCATCGTGTCGCGCCCGAGGAACAGGAACTCGCTCCGGAACAAGCCCACGCCGTCGCACCCCGCCGCGAGTGCGGCCGCGACATCGGAGGAGCCGCCGACGTTGGCCATGACCGAGATGTGCCGTCCGTCCTTCGTCACGGCGGGCTCGCTCGCCCGGGCGCGCGCCGAGCGTTCGCGGTCGAGCTGCTCCGCTCGATCGGCCTCCAACAGGGCGATCGTGGACGAGGGGGGGTCGATGTGAACGACCCCCGCTCTTCCGTCGAGCCCGATCGTGACCCCCTCGGCGATCCCGATGATCTGGTCGCCGAGACCGACCACGGCCGGGATCCCCAGCGCGCGGGCCAGCACGGCGGCGTGCGAGGTCGGCCCGCCGTGCGCAACGGCGATGCCCTGACAGGAGGCGGGGTCCAGCGCGATCGTGTCGGCCGGTTCGAGGTCGGCGACCACCAGGATCCCGGGGGCGGGGAGCTGCCCGTGCGGCGCCTCGACCCCGAGGAGCCTCGCCAGCACCTGACGCCCGACGCTCCGGAGATCGCCGGCCCGCTCCCGCAGGTAGGGATCGTCCAGTTCGTCCCAGGCGGTGGCCAGCTCCGAGACGGCACCCCTCCACGAGGCCGCCGCGCCGAGGCCGGGGATGCCGTCCGTCGCCGGATCGAGCAGCGCCTCATCCTGCAGGAAGAGCAGGTGCGCGTCGAAGATCGCCGCCTCGCCCGCGCCGACGCGCACGATCGCCGCCTCCCGCTGCCGTGTGATGTCAGCGCGAACCGCGGCGATCGCCGCGTCCAGACGCGAGCGCTCTTCCTCCGGCGTCCCCGTGGCCCCATGCGGGACCGGGAGGTCGGGAACGTGGAGGTGGCGCGCGGGTCCGACGGCGATCCCGGGCGAGGCGGGGATGCCGACGATCGCTCCCTCGACGGCCGGGGCGCTCTCGGGTGCCGTCGGCTCGGTGATCGCCAGGTCCCGTGACGTTCGTCACGCGCATGTCGGCATCGAAGGCGCCGGCGGTCCGCACGAGCCTCGCGGCCGGACGAGCGTGGAGCCCGTGGGGGAGGTCGATCACGATCGGGAGTCTCACCTCCGGCCCGGCGGGTTCGTCCGACGCCGGCAACGAGCCCGCCTCCGTTCCCTGCGACCCGACTCCGAGGTGCGCCGTCTTGCCCGCCAGTCCGCCGAGCGCCTCCTCGGCCACCTCGTCCAACGGACGGCCGAGCTTCGCGGCGACGGCGGCCGAAACCGCGCCTTCGACGAACGGCGCGCCCGAGAGTCGCACCTTCCCGCGACGATCCGGATCGAGGAACTCGAGCGCCATCTCCGCGGAGAGCACCGCGCTCCCCAGATCCATCAGCACGAGGACCCCGTCCTCGGACCACACCTGCTCCAGCGCCGCGAGGATCCGGACGGCGTCGGTCCCGACCGGGTGTTCCTCGCCCGTCGCTTCCAGGCCGCCGGCCGTCGCGATCGGCAGGTCCGCGCCCCCCATCTGACGCGCGAGCGCCGCGACGCCCTCGGCCACCTCGTGGCTGTGCGAGACCAGGACGAGTCCGACCACGGCGCTCCGATCCTCAGGCCCGGGACGCGAGGGTCCCGATCAGGAAATATCCGTACGCGAGCGTCACCAGTCCGAGCACGGCGAGCCCGCGGTCGATCCATCGATGCAGACGCGGTCCGGGATCGAGGTCGAGCAGGACGCTCCGGAGGCCCAGCATCGCGTGGACCGTGACGAACAGCAGGAACAGGGACTCGATCGTGAAGATCACCGGGTTCGCGATGTACGCGAGCACCTGCCGGTA
>VAYF01000026.1 GCA_005883885.1 Actinomycetota bacterium
TCGTCCGCTCGGGCCATTGTTCGACGAGCCGGTCGAACAGCTGCATGCAGAGCTGGATGTTGGGCCACGCGATCGCCGATCGGGGATCCGGGTCGTTCGGCAGGAAGCTCGACGCCACCTGGAGGACGGCGGTCGGCGGCTCGCGTGGCGGCTCGGGCGCCGACCAGAGCGGGAACGCCCGCTGGTAGACGTCGTTCGCCTCGCGGAACCGCAGCGACATGTGCAGCGCGAGCGCGAGCTTGAACAGCACCAGCGCCATCTCCCGGTTCGCGCCTCGGCGCTCCAGGATCGGCAACAGCTCGCGGTAGTAGCCGATGGCCTCATCCAGCGCGTACTCCTGGCGCGCGCGGTCCCCCGCGCGCGCCAGGTACGCGACGGCCTTGTCCTCGTCCTCGGCGGCGAGCCAGTGATGGGCGAGGAGCCCGGCGACCTCGTCCTCGCGACCGGCGTACCGCTCTTCCAGCCACGCCGCGGCGCGCCGGTGCAGAGCCCCGCGCCGCTCCGCCACGAGCGTCCGGTAGGCCGCCTCCTGGATCAGCACGTGCTTGAACCGGTACTCGGGCTCGGGCCACCGACGTCCCTCCCGGATCAGGTCGAGGCGCTGGAGCTCCATGAGGGCCGGCCCGATGTCGCCGCCGCCCGCCACGGCCGCGAGGTGCTGGAGGCCGAACGACCGGCCCAGCACGGCGGCGGCCAAGAGCGCGTCGCGTGCGTCCGGGCCGAGCCGGTCGATCCGCGCCACGATCACCTTCTCGACCGTCGGCGGGACCTCGACGTCGACCTCGTGGTCGAACCGCCAGCCGTCTCGATCGTGGACGAGTGCCCCCGCGTCCACCAGCGACCGGACGATCTCTTCGAGGAAGAACGGGTTGCCCTCGGCAGGCTCGAGGATCCGACGCTCCATAGCCGGCGCCAGCTCGATACCGCCGATCAGGGATCGAAGGAGCTCGCGGCCGCCGTCGCCCGAGAGCGCTTCCAGCCCGAGCTCCCGCGTTCGGTGCGACACCTCGCGGGCCGCGACCTCCTTCAGCCGCCACGCCGCGTGATCCCGCTCGGGCCGCAACGTGAGCACCAGCAGGAGCGCCGAGACCTCGGTATCGGCGAGCAGGTTCTCCAGGAGCTGCAGCGACGTCGCATCGGCCCAATGCAGATCCTCGAAGGCGGCGACGATCGGCCCCTGCTCGGCGAGCCGCGCGAAGAGCGCGCGGATCACCTCGAACGTCCGGTACTGCGCCGCTTCGGGCGAGAGCTCGGCGAGCCGGGCGTGTGCCTCGGGTTCCAGGGTCAGCCCGAGCATCGCCCCGAGGTACGGGTAGTACTCGATCGCGCGCTCTCCGAACAGCCGCCCGATCTGCCTGCGGAGCGTGACACGAACGCGGAGCTCGGGCTCGTCGGCGAGGACGCCGAGCCACGTCCGGAGCAGATCACGGAAGGGCCAGTAAGGCATCGCCTCGCCGTACGAGACGCAGCGACCCTCGAGCCAGACCGGCGTCCCGCGGGCCGCGTCCATCGACTCGAAGCGGGCCCGCAGCTCGGCCAGGAGGCGACTCTTACCGATCCCGGGCTCGCCGGTCACGACCAGGACGCCGCCGATCCCTGCGGCGACGTTCCCCAGCACCTCGGCGCCGTGCGCGAGCTCAGCTCCGCGCTCGATCAGATCCGCTTGCACCCCCTCGAGCCCGCGAGGAACGACGGACACGCGCCCGGCGCCGACGACGGCGAAGGCGGTGACGGGCTCGGTCTTCCCCTCCAGTTCGAGCGTCTGCGCCTCGTTCCAGCCGAAGAGCGGCTCGACCAGACGGTGCGTTGCCTCGCCGACGAGCACCGTTCCCGGCGATGCCACCCCTTGCAGCCGCGCCGCCACGTTGACCGCGTCGCCCAGGGCGGCGTATTCCACCCGGCCGCCGGCCCCGATATCGCCGACCACCACCAGACCCGTGGAGACCCCGACGCGGACGCCGAACCCGGACACGTCCCAGCCGCGCTCGACCTCGCGCGCGTATCCCTCGATCTCATCGCGTACGCGGACCGCCGCGCGGACGGCGCGCTCCGGGTCGTCCTCGTGGGCGGTGGGCGCGCCGAAAAGCGCGAGCACGCCGTCGCCGGCCAGGTCCTTGATCGTCCCGCCGAACGACTCGACGGCCGCGATGATCCGCGCGATCGCCTCGCCGACGATCAGCTTCAGCTCCTCGGGGTCGAGCCGCTCGGCGAGCGCGGTGGAACCGACCAGATCGGCGAACACCGCCGTCACGACGCGCCGTTCGTCGCGCGTCGACCCGCCCGACCCGATCATGGCCAGCATCCTCCCATCCTCAGACGACGAGGGATGCGAGAGCGCGGGCTTCGGCGTCGATCGCCTCGCCGTCGGCGAGGCGATCGAACCACGCGGGCGGGATCGCGTTGCGGCCGTGACGGGCGCCCAGCAGGGCGCCCGTCACGGCCGCGTTCGTATCGGCGTCCCCACCGAGCCCGACGACGTGCCTGAGTCCCTCCTCGAACGCTCGTCCCTCGCCGACGACCTGCAGCGCGATCCCGGCGGTGAACAGCACGAAACCGCTGTCGGGTCCGTCGATCGGCCGCGATCTCCCGGCCTCGTCCACCAGGTGCTCGAGCTCCTCGGCCCCCTCCCGCCCGGCGACGGCGCCGACGGCCGCCCGCACGGCGCCGGCCGGCTCTTCGTCGCGGACGAGCGCCGCGACGGCCAACGTCACGGCCAGGCACGCCGTCGCGCATCGCCCGTCCCAGTGCGTCAGTGCCGAGAGGGCCGGCGCCTCCACGAAGAGCCGCTCGGGGTCGCGCGCCCGCGCGACCCCGAGCGGCGAGCAGTACATCACGGAGCCGTTGCCCGCGGAGACCTCCGGACCCCGGCGCTCGAACACGGCGCGGGCCGCCTCCGGCGTCCCGCGCCTCGCCTCCTCGAGCGCGAGCCGCGTCTGCGCTCCCACGTCGGAGGGCCCGGTCGCGAGCCACGCCACGTGGCGCGACAGCACGTCGCTCAGGACGAGCGCGCCGTCATCCGCGATCAGCGACCGCCAGAGGTTCCGGGCCATCGCGGTGGCCTCCGTCCCGGCGCCCAGCGCGTCGCCGATCGCGGCGCCGACGACCGCTCCCGCAGCCCGTTCCCTGATGCCATCGTCCACGCGCCGAAGGATACGCATCTGCCCAGGTCACAGCGTTGGATCCTCTGGTAGCCTGGCCAGTCGCATGGACAAGAACGGCCCCAAACACAAGATGTGTCGGCGCGTCGGCGCGCCCCTCTGCGGGCGTCCCAACTGCCCGTCCAACAAGCGACCCTATCCCCCGGGACAGCACGGCCGCGGCCGCAAGCGCATCTCGGAGTACCAGACACGGCTGCTCGAGAAGCAGAAGCTCCGCCACATCTACGGCGTCAACGAGAAGCAGATGCGCCGCTATTACGAACGCGCCAACCAGAGCAGGGCGGTGACCGGCGAGGAGATGATCCGTCAGCTGGAGACGCGCCTGGACACGGTCTGCCTTCGGCTGGGTCTCGCGCTCACGACCAGCCAGGCCCGCCAACTGGTCTCCCACGGCCACGTCGCGATCGACGGCCGTCGTAACGACGTCCCGAGCGCGCAGGTCAAGCCGGGACAGACGATCACGTTGTCGCCGAAGGCGCGGAACTTCATCTTCGTCCGCGAGGCCCTCGAGGTGACCCCGGAACCGCCCGTGTACCTCTACCGCAACAAGGAAGAGGTCTCGGGGGTGCTCTCGCGGCACCCGGAGCGTGACGAGATCCCGCTCCCCGTGACCCTCGACGAGCGCCTCATCGTCGAGTTCTACTCCTAGGAGGCCACCTCCTCGCCCGAGGTGGCACAGCCCTGTTCCAGATATCGGAACCCGGTTCCACTATCTGGAACAACCCGAGGAGGTCCGGAACCAGAGCGTCGACCGGTCGATACCTTCTTTGTTATCATCCCTTCATGAACGCAGCGAGGATCCTTCGGGACGCGCGCCGGCGCGCCGGGCTCACGCAGCGGACGCTCGCCTCGCGGACCGGGATCCCGCAACCCGCGATCGCACGGATCGAACGCGGCACGGTGGTCCCGCGGGTTGACACCCTCGACCGGCTACTCGCGGGATGTGGAGAGCAGCTCGGCACCGAACGGCGGCCGGGCCTGGGGATCGATCGCACCGCGATCCGCGCCCTGCTGAGACTGACCCCGGCACAACGGCTCCGACTCGCGACCCGTGAGGGCAGGAACCTCGAACGCCTCGAGCAGGCCGCCTCATCTTGACCTCAGCCCCGTTCGATCCGCTCCGTGCGCTCCGGACCCTCCAACGACACGACGTGAGGTTCGTCGTGATCGGCGGCCTCGGGGCGCGGCTGTACGGGTCGCCTTCCGTCACGAACGACACCGACGTGTGTTATCAGCGCTCTCCGGAGAACCTCGAACGGCTCGCGGCGGCACTCCGACAGTTGCACGCCGAGCTTCGCGGAGCGGATCGCGACGCACCCTTCCAACTCGACGCCACGACTCTGGCGGCGGGCGATCACTTCACCTTCGTGACGGATGCGGGCAACCTCGACATCCTCGGGACGCCTGCAGGTGTCGGGGGGTTCGACGCGCTGGAACGCGAAGCGAAGGTGTTCCGGTTCGACGGTCTCACGGTGCCGGTGGCGTCGATCGACGACCTCATCTCGATGAAGCGAGCCGCCGGCCGGCCGAAGGACCTGATCGAGGTCGAGGTGCTGGGTGCCCTCCGCGACGAGATCGCGCGAAGACCCTAAACCTCCGGCGGTCGGAGCGCCGCTCGGACGAGCTCCACCACCTCGGTCTCGCGTCGCTTCAACGAGGAGCGCGCGTCGTCCGCGCCGACGAACGACGACAGGACGCTCGCCTCGGTGAGCGACCCGATCACCGCCGTGTAGAGAGTGAACAGCAGGAGCCCCGGATCCTGCTTGCGGATCAACCCGGCATCCATCCCCGCCTGGAGGAACTCGGTCGCGCTCACCCGCAGCGGTTCGAGGAACCCGCCGAACCGCTCGAACGCGGTCGGCCCCAGCCTCCCCGCCTCGCGGATGAACATCGGGAACTCGGGCCACTCCTCGGCCAGCGAGTAGACCGCGTGGATCACGTGCTCCGCGCGCTCCCCGGGCGTGGCGGGCCCCTCCAGGGCGGACGCGATCTCCTCCGCGACGCGCTGCCCCGCCGCGGCGAGGCAGGCCTCAAGGAGGTCGTCCTTCGTCGGGAAGTAGTAGAGCAAGGTCTGTTTGCGCACCCCGACGGCCTGCGCGATCCGTTCCAACGACGCGCCGTTGTACCCGTCGCGGCCGAACTGGCGGATCGACTCCTCGACGATCGTGGTCCGGCGGCGTTCCCCGCCCGTCCTCGGCACGCGCCCTACTCCCAGGCCTTGGGCCGGCCGCGACGCGCGACCGGCCGTGACCCTTCCCACGTGCGACGCCACGCCGGGGCCACCGGCCCGGCAAGCGACGGCGTCTCGCTCCGTTCCGCGCGCGAGATCGCGTCGAACCAGGTCGTCCGATCCTCGTCGAAGAGCCGCGCGACCGCCTGCTGCATCCGCAGCGACAGGCTCTGGTGGGTCTCGCCCTCCTGCGGATAGATCGGGTCGCCGTACCGGATCGTGACGACGGGCCGGCCCTTGCCCGGCCACCAGCGGCCCTTCGGCATCGCCTGGTACGCGCCCACGATCGCGATCGGCACCAGCCCGACCCCCAGCTCGAGCGCGAGCCGCGACGCGCCGTGCCGGAACCGCTGCATGTGCCCGTCCGGCGTGCGGGTCCCTTCGGGGAACACCACGATCGACCAACCGTCGCGGACCAGCTCCCTCGCCTTGTCGATCCCCTTGCCGCCCCTGGATCGGTCGATCGGGAACCCCGCGTAGACGAGCGCCGTGAACGCCTGGCGCCACCAGACGTCGAAGAAGTAATCGCGCGCGGCGCCGACGGCGGTCCTGCGCTGCCACCGATCCGGCAGCGTGCAGAGGATCAGGGTCGCGTCGAGGTGACTGGAATGGTTCGAGAAGAACACCACGGGGCCGCGAGCGTCCTGAAGGTGATCCATTCCGTAGACGCGGAGCGAGAGCTCGTTTCGGACGAGCGGGTGCATGATCCCTTGGAGGATCGCCTGCCGCGCGGCCACTCCCGCCTCGGTGCGCGCCCAGTCCGTCGGGAAGCCCACGTCTTCGCGGTCCTCGGTGTGCGGCTCCGCCGACCGCGGCACCATCGGGCGCCGTCCCCACCGGAACCCCCGGGCCATCTCCCTCAGCTCGTCGCGAGCGCTCATGTCGTCCCTCAGCGGACGTCGGCGATCATGATCGGCGGCGCGTGGAAGTACGTGATCGACGGCGAGGGCCCGACCGAGTCCTTCGCCATCTCCAGGGCGTCGCGGAGCGAATCGGCCCGGCGGTAGCCCAGGCGAGCCACGCTCTTGGGCTCGCCGCCGACGAAGA
>VAYF01000356.1 GCA_005883885.1 Actinomycetota bacterium
CGGCCTCGCACCACCGTCGTCGTTCGCGCCGGCTGGCAGTGGGCCGCTGTGGAAGGACCGGTCGAGCTTGCCGGTCCCGACGATCCTCTCGAAGGGATCGACGGCGACCGGCTGCGTCTCCTTCTGCGAGAGATCTTCACCGCCGCCGGCGGCACCCACGACGACTGGGACGAGTACGACCGCGTCATGGCCGACGAGCGCCGTGTCGCCGTGCTCGTCGAGCCCCAGCACACCTACGGCAACGGCTAATCGCATTCGCGGAACGAACCGGACGGCGTGGACTAGCGCGCGGGGAGGTGAGGAGACGGCAGCCATGCGAGCGGTCAGGACGCCTGAGCCTGCCGACCTCGTAGCCGCGAACGTCGTCGTGGGCCGTGAGCTCAGCATGACGCCGGTGGTCCCCGTCGCGGGCTTCGGCGCTGACGTGGCGATGAAGCTGGAGACGTTCCACCCGACGGGCTCGTTCAAGGTGCGCGGCGCCTTGGTCGCCGTCGCCGGCGCCCTGGGCCGCGACGCCGACCGACCCGTCGTCGCGGCGTCGGCCGGCAACCACGGGCTGGGAGTCGCCTTCGCGGCCGACCGCCTCGGCGCTCGCGCCACGGTGGTGGTCCCTGTGACACCGTCGCCGGTCAAGCTGGCTGCACTCGAGCGCTCCCGCGTGCGCCTCGTCCGTCGCGGCAACAGCTACGACGAGGCCGAACGCCATGCCCTCGCGCTGGCCGGCGAGGGAGCTCACTTCATCTCGCCCTACAACGACCCGGAGGTCATCGCGGGTCAGGGGACGATCGGCCTGGAGCTGTTCGAGCAGGTGCCGGATCTTTCCACCATCGTTGCGCCCGTGGGTGGGGGCGGGCTGCTCGCGGGGCTCGCCTTGGCCGCGACCACGGTGACAGGAGTCCGCGTCGTCGGCGTCGAGGCGGCCATGTCGCGGGCCTTCTCGGCGGCACTCGACGCCGGTCGCGTGGTGCCGGTCGAGGTCGGAGCGACACTGGCTGACGGCTTTGCGGGCGGCCTGGTCGCCGAGGGGTCGGCGGCGGCGGCGCTGGCCCCACTCCTCGGCCGCCGCATCACGTCCGGACCAGGGACGACGGTGGTGGTCCTGACCGGACGCAACATCGCAGCGGCCACGCTGGCCCGCGTGCTCGGTCATTGACCGGACAGGATGGGGCGTGCTCGTTCTCGACGGCGCCGACGTCGAGGCCGTCCTCGTCCGCGACGAGCTGATCGAGTCCGTCGCCACGGGTCTGGCCGAACTGAGCGCGGGCGCGGCTTCGATGCCACCGCGCGTCGCCGCCACCGTCGAGGAGCGTGACGCGCTCCTCGCGGTCATGCCCGGCTACCTGCCCGGCCGGGCGGTGCTCGGCGCCAAGCTCGTCACGGTCTTTCCGGGCAATGCCGGTACGCGCCGGCCAACGCATCAGGCGGTGATCGTCCTGTTCGATCCCGCCACCGGGGCGCCCGACGCGCTGCTCGACGGCACCGTCCTCACGGCCGAACGAACCGCAGCCGCGTCGGCGGTCGCCACGCGGTACCTCGCTGACCCGGCCGCCGCCGTTCTCGCCGTGCTCGGCACCGGCGTCCAGGCCCGCGCGCACGTCCTCACCGTGTCCCGCGTCTGCCCCTCGCTCACCGAGGTGCGGATCGCCGGGCGCGACGAAGCCAAGGCCGTCGCGCTGGCCGCGGAGCTGCAGGCGCGCGTGGCCGTCCCGGTGAGGGCGGTCCCGAGCTTCGCCGACGCGTTGGCGGGGGCGGGCGTGGTGTGCGCGGCGACGCACTCACCCGAGCCGGTCGTGCGGCTGGAGTGGTTGGCGCCCGGCGCCCACGTGAACTCGGTGGGCTTCCACGTCGAGGGCAGGGAAGTCGACGCGGCCACGGTGGTCGACGCCCTGGTCGTCGTCGAGTCGCGGGCATCGGCCCTGGCACCGGTACCCGCCGGCGCCAACGACCTGCTCTGGCCCATCCGTGACGGGCTCATCGGCCCCGATCACGTCCGCGCCGAACTGGGTGAGCTGGTCCTCGGTGCACGACCTCGCCGGAGCTCGCCCGGACAGCCCACGCTCTACAAGTCGGTTGGCGTGGCGGTCGAGGACCTGGCCGGCGCCGCGCTGGTGCTCTCCGCCGCCCGAGCTCGTGGCATGGGTCGGTTGGTCGACGTGTGATCTCCGCGGCCGACGGACTTTGACCAGCTCCGGTTAGGGTCCGGCGATGCCCCAGAACCCACCTGAAGGCTTTCCGCGGATCACCCCGTACCTGCTCTACGAGGACGTCGACGCCGCCCTCGACTGGCTGGTCGGCGCGTTCGGTTTCACCGAGGAAGTCCGCATGAAAGGCCCCGACGGCAGAGCCAACCACGCCGAGATCAGGCTCGGCGACGGCGTCGTGATGATGGGCCACCCGGGACCCGACTACCAGAACCCGAAGCGCCGAGGTGGGGCG
>VAYF01000027.1 GCA_005883885.1 Actinomycetota bacterium
TACTGGGCGAACTTCCTGGAGCACGGTCCGCCCGATCCGCCGTACGTCGCCCTGATCGTCTCGGGCGGTCACACGATGCTCGTCCACGTCCCCGAACTGTTCCGGCATGTGATGCTCGGCCAGACCCTCGATGACGCCGCCGGCGAGGCGTTCGACAAGGTCGCACGTCTGCTCGGCCTCGGGTTCCCAGGCGGCCCGGCGCTCGATGCGGCTGCGCGCACCGGCGATCCGCACGCCGTTCGGTTCCCGCGAGCCATGGAGGGTTCGGGAGATCTCGACTTCTCGCTGAGCGGGCTCAAGACCGCCGTGCTGCGCTACGTCCGGGCCGAAGAGGAAGCCGGCCGCGCGATCGATGTGGCGGATCTGGCTGCATCGTTCCAGGAGGCCATCGTCGACGTGCAGGTCTCGAAGACGATCGCGGCGGCTGAGCGAACCGGCGTTCGCACCGTCCTGCTCGGCGGCGGCGTCGTCGCCAACACCCGCCTGCGCGAACGGCTCAAGACCGAGGGCGAGGCGAACGGGCTCCGCGTCCTCTACCCGCCGCTCGAGCTCTGCACGGACAACGCGGCCATGATCGCGTGCGTCGGGGCGGCGAGACTGGCTCGGGGAGAACGCACGTCGCTGGACATCCCTGCGGACCCGAACCTACAGTTGGCCACGTGACGACCGTCCTGGTGACCGGGGGCGCCGGGTTCATCGGCTCGAACCTCGCCGACCGGCTGCTGGCGGAGGACCACCGCGTGGTGGCTGTCGATGACCTATCGACAGGGCGGATCGTCTTCCACCTGGCCGCGCAGGCGGGTGTCCGGCCGTCGCTGGACGATCCGATGCATGACGCGAGCGTCAACCTGATGGGCACGCTCAACGTCGTGGAATGCGCGATCAAGGTCGGCGCTCGGAAGGTGATCTACGCGGCGAGCGGCGGCACGATCTACGGGGAGCCACGCCGGATCCCGGCGAAGGAGACGGCCGCGCAGAGCTCGCACCCCCTGAGCCCGTACGGGATCTCGAAGAAGGCCGCCCTCGATTACCTCGGCTTCTACCAGCGGTACCGGGGGATGGACTACACCGCATGCGCGCTCGCCAACGTCTACGGTCCGCGACAGGACCCGCACGGCGAGGCCGGCGTCGTCTCGATCTTCGCGTCGACGATGCTCGGCGGTGGAAGCCCGAGTATCTTCGGAGACGGCAACCAGACCCGGGACTACGTGTTCATCGATGACGTCGTGCACGCCTTCGTGCAGGCGATCGACCGGGGGTCCGGGAAGCTCGTGAACATCGGCACCGGCCTCGAGACCAGCGTGAATGGCCTCTATCGCCTCCTCGCGGACATCGTCGGGTTCGACGGCGAGCCGGAGCACGGCCCGTTGCCCCCCGGCGAGCTGCGAAGGAGCGCGCTCGACATCTCGATCGCGTCGTCGGCGCTGGCGTGGAAGCCGTGGACGCACCTTGAGGACGGTCTCGCCGAGACGGTCGCGTACCTGAAGGGCGTCTGATATCACTCAGTGAGCGGCCGGGTCGTGCGCTGATCCTTCCGGGCGCGTATCGACGAGGTCCATCCCGCAGATCGGGCACGTTCCGGGTTCGTGTCGCTCGATCTCGGGGTGCATCGGGCATGTGTAGACGGCGGGTCCGGCAACCGGCGCGGTCGCGTGCGGCCGAGCGCTCATCGCCCGGAGCATCGCCGGTCCTCCGGTCCGGAGGAACCGCACGACCAGCACGGCGGCGACCGTCAGGAAGAACAGGTTGAGCACGGTTGTGTAGTTCCAGCTCACCGACGTCTTGACCACCTGGGCGTTCCGTGCGGTCGGGATCAGTCCCAGCGCCCCGAACAAGATCTCGACGACCAGCCCGGCGGTCGCCATCGTGATGTAGAAGGTCACGAACAGGAACATCGTCATCCGGCGGCCGTAGTACTTCCCGTAGATCCGAAGGATCGGGATCACGATGAGATCCGCGAAGATGAACGAGATCGCGCCGCCGAAGCTGATCCCGCCGTTCCAGAGCACGGCCGCGAGCGGGACGTTCCCGATCGAACAGACGAACGAGAGCATCGCCACCAACGGCCCGACGAGGGGACCCCACAACTTGGCGATCAGCGGGTGATCCACGAAGAAGAAGGCCTGCCAGAACGATTCGGGGACCCACGCGGCGAGCGCGCCCGCGATCAGCAGGCCGATCGTGATGTCCATCCAGATCGATGCCCAATCCATCACGAAGGAATGGCTCGTCGCCGTGAACCCTCGATCCGACAACAGCCGGGAGACGATGGACCCTTCGGAGATGCTCATGTCCATCTCCGCATGGCCCTCCATCCGCCCGGCGCGCCCGCGTTCGGCGTTCGCCCTCGCCTCTTCGACGAGCGACGGTGAGAGGGCGAGCCGGAAGATCACGGCGAGGATCGCGATCATCACCACGCCCCCGACGAACTCGGCGGCCGTGAACTGCCACGCGATCAAGACCGCGAGCAGGATCCCCAGCTCGATCACGAGGTTGGTGGACGCGAACTCGAAAACCATGGCCGAGGCGAAGTTGGCACCACGGCGGAAGAGCGAACGCGCGAGCGCCACGGCCGCGTAGGAGCAGGACGACGAGGCGGCGCCCAGTCCAGACGCGACGCCGAGCGATCGGATCGCATCGTCGGGCAGCAGCCGCGTCATCTCGCGCTTGGACACCACAGCCTGCACGATGCCCGACAGCGTGAACCCAAGGATCAGGGGCCACAGGATCTCCCAGGTCATGCCGAACGCCACGGCGAGCGCGTGGACGATGGCGTCGATCATGCCCTCATGCCCGCCGTGAACGCCGGACGGCGAGGATCGCCTCGCTCACCTTCTCGCGTCGGCCTCCGCCCCTGCACTTCGTGTCCTCCGTTCGCGTCGTGCCCGGTCATCATCGCTCCGCGGACGGCAGATGCCCTGGCGTGTACAGACTCGCGGTTCCTGATCGGTCCCCGTCTCGCGGGCGCGGTGCCGATTTCTTCACGCGATCTCGACGCGTCACGATCCTCGTCACAGGAGCGAACGGCGATGACGTCTGCGTGCCCACCGATATGCGTCGTCCGCTTCAGACGTGGTGTTGCTCGAACGGGGCACCTCGCCCAAGAGATATCGCACGTTCGGAGCCAGATGCAACGGTGTGAGCTCCGAGGAATCGGATGCCCGGACCTGTAGCGTCCCCCGCGATGTCGTCCCTTCCCCCTCCCGGTTCATCGCCTCTCGACGACGCCCACGCACGCGCACTCGGACACATCGAGGCACGTTCGCACTGTCATCTCACCGATCGCGCTAAGGACTTTCGACCGATACGCCGACAACAAGGGGGGGATAGGGAGGCCCGCCGGTCTGGCTGGGTCGCGAACCGAGGGGGGAAGGACCGTGCGGAGATCCTGGCTGATCATGATCTTGGGTCTGATCGTCGTCACCGGAGCCGTGACGACGGCGCAAGCGGAACAGGTGTTCACCACCGATTGTTTCCCGAGCCACCGTGCTCCGGACGATCCGATCGTCTACCCGGGGCAACCCGGAGCCTCGCACTCCCACGACTTCTTCGGGAACACGACGACCGACGCGTCCTCGACGTACGCATCCATGATCGCCGGGGGAACGAACTGCGAAGAGCAAGGAGACACGGCCGGGTACTGGGCGCCCACGCTGCTGGGAACAGACGGAACCCCGATCGCTCCACGTCGGATCAAGATCTACTACCGGGACACTCCGAACCCCAGCGCGCACGTCACGCCCTTCCCCGCCGATTTCCGCATGATCGCGGGCGGGATGGCGAGCGCAGGCGTGCTCTCGGGGTGGAACTGTGACGGAACGGCGCTCGCTCCCACCGCGCTGATCGATTGTTCGGGCGGAACACCGGGCCACACCTACGTGCGAGGAACCATCATCTTCCCGATGTGCGGTCAGTTGGACGCAGCGGGGAACGTCGTCAAGGATTCGGTGGATCATCGGAGCCACGTCGCCTATGGGAAAGGCAAGACGGGGTGTCCGGCCGATCATCCGGTGCAGCTGCCTGCGATCAAGGTGAACATCCGTTACGCGGTGTCGAACTGCATCGCTGCGGGATGCCACCTGTCGTCGGACATGCCCGGCGATGTGCCGGGCAGCACGCTCCACGCGGACTTCTGGAACACGTGGGATCAGGCCGTGCTCGAACAGCTCGTGAACACGCAGCTGAACGCATGAACGTGCAAGCGGCGCATCCGTGGTCGTATGCGGAACTTTTCACGCGATCTCTACGCGACGAGCGACGCCGATCTCTCCACGAGACGGCGAGCGTGAAGACGCTTGCCGAGCTTCGGCTCTGCGAAATGGTGCATCCGACCTGATGACGCTGGAAGGAACGGCTCGATCGCGGCATCTCGACGCCGACCCTGGCCATCGCGCGTCGACCTCCAACGGATCCGACGGACCGTCCTGTAGGGTGCTGCGGTCGTGGCGCCCGGCGGAGACCGCTGGGTCGTGAGCCGAGAGAAGGGAAGCCCATGCGAACCTCATCGCCGCTCATCACGTTGCTGATAGCGGCGTTGATCGCTGGGACGCCAACGCCCGCCCACGCCGAGCAGCGATTCATCGTTGATTGCCTCTTCGCCCATCGAGCGAAAGACGATCCGATCGTCTACCCCCGGCAACCGGGCGCATCCCACATGCACGACTTCTTCGGGAACAAGAGCACGAACGCGTTCTCAACCTACCGGTCGATGCTCCGTGCGAGGACGAACTGCGATCTGGCAGGAGAAACCGCCGCCTATTGGGCGCCGACCCTGGTCCGTGGTAACGGAACGATCGTCACCCCGCGGCGGATCAAGATCTACTATCGATCGGGTCTGCTGCCGGGACGGCGAACCTATCCCTTCCCCAAGAACTTCCGAGTGATCGCGGGCGGCGTCAATGCCATGGGGAAGCACGCGTCACCGACTCGCCCGATCACCGGAGTCACGTCGTCTACGGGAGTCACCGGACCGGCTGCCCAAGGACTCACCCGATCCAGCTGCCGGCGATCAAGGTGAACATCCGATACGGCATCTCCAACTGCGTAGCTGCGAGATGCCGGTTGGTGTCGGACATGATGATGGGCGCGAAGGTCCCGGGGGGCTCCCTGCACGCGGACTACTGGAACACGTGGCATCAGCGCCTCCTCAACAGGTTGGTCGCCCTGAGGCTGAACTGAGGCCTCGGGCCTGCCGGGATGCCGGCCGGGGTTCGAAGCGGCATCTACGCTGTTCGGCCGATGGTAGGGCGCTCGCGACACCGTATGGTTCCGCTTTCCCGATAACGAGGCGGACCGATGAAGAAGTTCTTGCGTTGTGCCCTGTTCCTGTCCGTCGTCTGTTCGCTGTTGCCGAGCGCGCAGCCGGCCGCAGCGGCCACGAAGGCTTCGGTCGTTCGGGTGACGCTCACCTCGAGCTGGCCCACCCACAGCCCCGATCCGATGGGTCTGACGTACAACCCGAAGACGAAGAAGCTGCTCATCTCGGACTCGGAAGTGGATGAGATCCCTTCCCTGTGGAAGGGCAAGAACCTCTTCGTCGCGAAGCGGGGTGGACGGCTGCTGGCGACGGGAACGTTCAAGAAGTTCACGCACGAGCCCGAGGACCTCGCGTGGGACGGGAAGGACCAGGCCCTCTTCGTCACGGACGACGATCTCGATCGGGTCTTCCGGGTCGGGCGCGGGAAGGACAAGAGGCTCGGCACCCGCGACGATGTCGTCATCACGGTCCTGCACACGCACCGTTTCGGCTCCTTCGATCCGGAGGGTCTCGCGTGGCGCGGTGGGCGCAAACCCATGCTGATCGTGTCGGATTCGACCAACCGGCGTGTGTACAAGATCCAGCGCGGCAGGGACAGGAGATTCGGCACCCGAGATGACATCGTGAAGAGCTTCGGGACCCACAAGTACGGGTTCACGACGGCTGAGGACGTTGCCGTCAGGGGCAAGCACCTATTCATCGTCAGCAGTCGCCAGACGTTCATCCTCGAGACCACACTGAAGGGCGGCCTCGTCAAGAAGATCGATATCTCGGGCCTCGGGATCAAGTCTGCCTCGGGCATCACGTTCGCCCCCGGGACGGACGGCGGAAGGAGCCGGCTCTACCTGACGGCCAGCGGGGTCGACAACAACGTGAACCCGAACGAGAACGACGGCAGGTTGTACGAGCTCAAGTTCGTGGATATCCCCTAGCGGGGCCGCGCGGCCTCGCGGCCTCGCGGCCACCTTCGATCTACGGATCCCCTTGTTCCGTCGTGCGATGGACGGTCCCCAGGACCGCTTTGAGCTCGTCCGGCCGTCGGCCGGATGCCGAGGCGAGCACTTCGATATCGCCGACCCTCAGCGTGATCCTGTCCACATCCCCTGCTCCGCGAAGCGACGCGACCTGCTGGACGAAGCCCGAGAGGAGCTCGCCCTCCGCAGGTCCGAGCCTTTCGAGACGCGTGAGGTCGATCATGAGCTCCGGATCGGCCCGCGTCGCACGAAGGACCTCGCCGAGGAGTCGGTCCGCGGGCACGCCGAACATCCGGCACAGTTCACAGAACCGAACCACCGAGATGCTGCGTTCCCCGCGCTCGTATCCTGCGACGGACGTCGGGAAGTGAGCGCACTCTAGAACAGCTACGGCGAGGGTGCTATGCGGTAAGGAGACCCCAAGACCGTATCTTTCCTCGCCAGCTTGGACGATTGTGCGACAAGACACCTCGAGGGGGACGCGCTCCGCGGCCCTCCACCTGCCCGATCGTCGGGCAACCTCATCGGAGAAGGGGGCTTTCCACGATGGCTCGTCACCGCCTCGACATCTTTCGGACGCATCGCGATAACCCTCTTGCGGGAACGCGATATGCGTTGTAGGGTCGAAACTACGCTAATCGGATTAGCCTGATCGGCCGGTAGGGTCCCCCCTCTGGGGGACGGTCTTGGGCCGATGATCGGTTCCGCGTCTGGTGATGTTTCGATTGCACGCTTTGGGAAAAGGGTTTCGGTGTGATTCGTCATGCCGGGACAGCTCGGTTCCCCCGGCCGAGGGAGGGACATGCGGAGGGGCATATCTCATTCAGGGTTCGATGAACGACGGTCGAGGGACCTCGTAGCGTCACAAGGGTTGCCGATCGAGGACGGCGCGGCGCAGGCGGTTTCTTGGACGACGAGACTCGTCCAAGAGCTAACCGGCGGGCGAACCACGGTGCACGTCGTGCTGCCCGACTCCCGCGGCAGGTTGCGGGTCATCTGGCGCGAGGGTGAACGTGTCCAGATGGGAGCGGAGGCGACCGCGATGCGGCGGATGGCTTTCGATTCCCTGGCCTCCTCGCATCTCGAACCGTCATCGAGCCGTGTGAAGGATCGGCAACGGTGGTGCGGGTTCTTCCCCCTACACCGCCGCGAGCGGCCGCTCGGCGTCCTCGAGGTGATCGCTCCCGCGGACGTCCTTCGGGATCGCTGGGAGAACCTGTCGGCCATGGCGGATCAGCTGGCTCTCCGGCTCGAAGAACTCGCTGAGCGGGACCGACTCCGTCGAGCGGTCGTGTCGCTCGAGGAGGACGCCGACCTCAGGGGCGAGCTCCTGCGGTCGGAGGAGCCCGAAGCGGCCCTCCAGATCGCTGGAGATTCGCTCGCCCGAGGATCCGGCGTTCCGATCGGTGTCTGGTGGAACGAGCACCAGGGCCCCTTGTCGTTCACGGTCGCGTGCGGGGTGACCGACCAAGCGCAACAGGACCTCCGAGATCGGATGGGGACCATCCCCCCGTGGGGGAAGCTGACGCCGCAGGAGCGCACATCCCTTCGACGCCTGTTCGGGGAGGCCGTCGGAGCGAAGCAGGTCAGCGCGCGCGGGGTGGATGGCGGGGTCCTCATGGTTGGAGGCGGGGAGCCGGAGCTCCGGCGCCGTATCCGAGCCGTTGGGTCGTTGCTCGACGAGGCTCTGCCTCTGCTCATCCTCACGGCGAGGGAACGGCGGCGGAACATGGAGATCGATCTGGGGCTCGCCTGGACCGCGCACGAACTCAGCGGGCCGCTCCTGAGCATCAAGGCAGCGCTGGAGCTCCTCATCACCCGCGGAGCGTCGGGAGGGGACGCCCTCCTCACGTTGTCGCTTCGCGAGCTGGAGCAATTGGTCGGAGACATGGAAGGGATCCTCGGATGGGCGGTCGGGAGTCGCCCGCTCAGCCCCAGCTTCCAAGACGTTACCGAGCTGGTGGAGGCCGCAGTGGACCCGTACCGGGAGGGCACCTCGAGCCACACGATCGAGGTGATCGCGCCGCGGCCGGCGATGGCGGAGGTGGATCCCACTCATCTGCGAGCGGCCGTCGCGAACCTGGTCCGCAACGCCGTCGCGTACTCGGATCCGGGAAGCACGGTCGTCGTGGAGATCGTTGACGAGGGGGCCAGGCTACGGGTGAGCGTGCGGGATCAGGGCCCCGGGATCCCCGTGGGTGAGCGCGAGACCATCTTCGACCCATTCGTCCGGGGCGAGGCGGGCTCACGACGTGGACGGGGCAGCGGCCTCGGTCTCTTCATCACCCGTCGGATCGTCGAGGCGCACGGGGGCACCGTGTGGCTGGATCCCGGCTATCCCGGCGCCGACTTCCAGATGGTCTTGCCCGTCGATCGAAGGGAGGCGCCACGATTCGCGTCCTGATCGTCGATGATCACCTCCTGTTCGCCGAGGCGATCGGCGCCGCCCTGCACGAAGCCGGGATGGGTGTCTGTGCTTCCGTGACGAATGGGCGTGACGCGATCGCGTTCCTCGAGACCGACCACGCAGATGTGGTCCTGATGGACATCGGACTCCCCGACCGCAGCGGCCTCGCGGTTGGACAGGAGATGCTGGAGCGTTGGCCGGAGACGAAGCTGGTGGCCGTTACCGCGCTCGATGACCCGAGGGCCGTCGATGAGGCCCTCGAGGCGGGATTCCGCGGCTACCTCACGAAGGACACGCCGGTCGGAAGGTTCATCAGCTCGATGGAAGCCGTCGTCGGTGGGCAGGTGGTCCTTCCCCATCGCCTCGTTCCCACAGGTCATCGCCGCGGAGCGTCCGACGGTATCGCTCTGCTCGTCTCGCAGCTAACCACGCGGGAGCGAGAGGTCCTCAGCCTGCTCGTGGAGGGGGCCGACGGAGGAACGATCGCGCGCCGGCTGGGCATCAGTCGCAACACCGTTCGGACCCACGTTCAGAGCATCCTGACGAAGCTCCAGGTGCACTCCCGTCTGGAGGCCGCGACCATGGCGGTCCGTCACCATCTCGTCCCCCTTCCCTCGAGCGCGATACACAGATATGCGTCTGGTCCGTCGAGCGCAGCCGCCGGTTGAGATGATCGGTCCGGCTCCACGGCGTCCGTCCCGATCCGGGCCGACATCGCACGCCCGCTCCTCCAGCGGCACTACGGCTCTCATGCGAACGGCGTAGCTCCGATACGGTTTCCGGTGCGTGCCGGGGCTGCGAGCGGTCGGTAACGTCCTCGTCGCAGGAGCGCCGACGTTGAGAGAGGGTGTTTTTTGACGCAGCCACCGGATCGCATCCGGGTCCTCTTGGCAGACCGGCACGCATTGTTCCGTGAGGCGATGCGGGCGGTCCTCGAGAGCGAGGCCGAGATCCACGTCGTGGCCGAGGCGCGTGATGGCTTGGAGGCCGTCTCCGAGGCAGAGCGCTCGCTTCCGCACGTGGCGATCCTCGACGTCGACCTGCCGATGTCGGACGGAGCCCGGACGACGGCCACCATCAAGGCTCGCGTTCCGGAATGCCAGGTGCTGGTGCTGAGCGCCCGAGAAGACTATCGCAGCTTGATCGAGGTCCTCGACGCCGGCGCCAGCGGATACCTCACGAGGGAGTCGCCGCTCGCGGAGCTCATCCAGGCCACTCGAGCGGTCCATCATGGGGATACCCTCGTTCCCCCGGGGATGCTGGGTCCGCTTCTGAGCGACTTACTCCGTCGCAAACGGGATCAAGACAAGGGGTTCGAGAGGATCGCTCGCCTGACCACCCGGGAACGCGAGGTCCTGGCGCTGCTCGCGCAAGGTTCGGACAACGACTCGATCGCTCGGTCTCTGGTCATCAGCCCGCAAACCGCGAGGACGCACATCCAGAACATCCTGGGCAAGCTCGAGGTGCATTCGCGGCTGGAGGCTGCCGCCTTCGTCATGCAGAGCGGTCTCCTCGCCAACCTGGTCAGATCGGACGGGATGCACGCCTTTGCCGCGGTCAGCAACGAGGGACATCGGTAACGGTCGAGCCGCGGCACCGGTCATCTACCGCTTCGGTGCCGATACTCCCATCTCCGATACACCGCGCATCGCATCCAACGTCTTCTGGAGCCCCTCGTGGAGCGAGACGTCGGGCTGCCATCCCAGCAGCTCACGCGCGAGCGTGGTGTCCGGGCGCCGGACCTCGGGATCGTCGACCGGACGCGCTTCGTACACGAGTTCCGACGTGCTGTGGGCGAGGGAGCGGATGAGCTCGGCGAGGTGTCGCACGGAGACCTCTTCGGTGCTGCCGAGGTTGATAGGCCCCGTGAGGTCGGTCCGCAGGACGCGCCAGACCCCTTCGATGAGGTCGTCCACGTAGCAGAGGGAGCGCGTCTGCGACCCGTCTCCGTGGATCGTGATCGGTTCGCCGGCGAGCGCCTGATGGATGAAGTTCGGGACGGCGCGCCCGTCGTGCCGTCGCATCCGCGGGCCGTAGGTGTTGAAGATCCTGATGATGCGCACGGGGAGGGCGTGGACACGGTGGTAGGCCATGGTAGCGGCCTCAGCGAAGCGCTTCGCTTCGTCGTAGACGGATCGCGGTCCGATCGGATTCACGTTGCCCCAGTAGCTCTCCGGTTGCGGGTGGATCTGGGGGTCGCCGTAGACCTCCGATGTGGATGCGAGGAAGAATCCGGCTCCCTTGCGGTGTGCGAAGTCGAGGCCGTTGAGGCTTCCCAGGGCACCGACCCGCAACGTGGCGATCGGATGCTCTTGGTAGTCACGGGGCGAAGCGGGCGATGCGAGATGGAAGACCCAGTCGACGTCGCCGTCGACCTCCAGCTCCCGCGTGACGTCGGCTTCCAAGAAGCTGAACCGATCGGCCACCAGGGATGATGCGAGGTTGTCGCGGTTGCCGGTGAGGAGCGAATCCACGCACACGACCGTCCATCCTTCTGCCAGGAGACGATCGCACAGATGGGAGCCGACGAACCCGGCTCCTCCCGTGACGACGGCCCGCCCGGTGGTCACCGCAGTGGCATGGCGTGCCGTGATGCGGGAGCACGCCCGCTTCCGTCGTCGGCACCGGCCGGGTGGAACGGCTCGGGGATGACCGGTGGACGTCCCGTGGGGTAGTACCAGAAGCCCGAACCGACGAAGTCGGCGGGGTCCAACAGGTTCCTCCCATCGACGATCAGCGGATACGTCATGACCTCCCGGAGGGTTGCCAGCTCCAATCCACGGAACTCGGGCCAATCCGTCCCGATCACGAGCGCATGCGCCCCGGAGGCGGCCTCGTACACGTCGTTCGCGAGTTCGAGCTCGGGTACGTCCTCCTTCGCGCCGCTGGCGGCGCGGGGATCGCAGCCGACCACGTGCGCCCCGGACGCCAGGAGCAACCGCGCGAGCGCGATGGCGGGAGAGAAGCGGACGTCGTCGGTGTCCGGCTTGAACGCGAGCCCGAGGATCGCGATCCGCTTGCCTTCCAGGTTCCAGAGCGCCTCGCGCACCTTCGCGGCGATCGCCTCGACGGCTTCGTCGTTCAATCGCTCGACCTCGCGCAGCAGGGGGAATGGATAGCCGAACCGCTCCGAGAGGTGCTTGAGCGCCGCGACGTCTTTCGGGAAGCAGTACCCGCCGTACCCCAGACCCGCGTTGAGGAAGGCGCGACCGATCCGGGGGTCGGCTCCCATGATGTCGGCGACCGTGGTCACGTCGGCGTCGGCTCGCTCGCACACGCGCGCCAACGCGTTCGCGAAAGAGATCTTCAGCGCGAGGAACGCGTTGCTGGCATGCTTCGCGAGCTCGGCGGTCCTGATATCGGTCACGATCAGCGGGGCGCCGGCTTCCAGCAGTGGAGCGTAGAGGCGCCGCAGGACCTCGAGGCCTCGGGGGGATTCGACGCCGACCACGATCCGGTCGGGCTCGAGCGCATCGTGGATGGCCATCCCCTCCCGAAGGAACTCAGGGTTGGATGCCATGTGGAACCGGAGCCCCTTGCCCTCTCGTTGCAGGGTGGTCCGGACGCGGTCTGCCGTCCCGGCAGGAACCGTCGACTTCTCCACCACCACGACGTCGTCCTGCGCGTGGCGCGCGATCTGACTCGCGGTTTGCTCCATCGCGACGAGGTTCGCCTCGCCGTCCGCTCGCGCAGGTGTCCCCACGCAGATGAACACGACCTCCGCCTCTCGCAGGGCACTCGGCGCATCGACCGTGAACGCCAATCGACCGGACGATGTCTCGGTGTGCATCGCCTCTTCGAGCCCAGCTTCGAAGAACGGGCTGATCCCCCGAGCGAGGAGCTCGATCTTCTCGGAGTCGACGTCCGTTCCGATGACGTCGTGCCCGATGCTGGCGAAGGTCACGCAGGTGACCAATCCCACGTGGCCGGTTCCGATCACGGTGACCTTCAAGGCGACCCCTCCATCTGCGGTGAGCTTAGGTGGACCCAGGAGCGCGGCCGACCGGCGAGGGCGGTACGTTGCCTACGCGCATCGACGTACCCGTGACGACGTTTGATGCACGCGCGGTGTGGATCAGGTGTGGGCGGGTTCCCCACGGTCCTCGGGAACGCCGTCCAGGGACCAGTCGTCCCTCCGTAGCCGCCGGCCAAGCAAACCACGCCAACGATGGTCGGCTCCACCGTAGCCGTTCTCGCTCCAAGAGCTCGGCACCCGGTTGAGGAGTCCCCCGACGATCCGGCCACCGACCTGATGGATCTGGCGTCGCGATTGGGCGACGCTCGCCTGCGTGCTCGAC
>VAYF01000028.1 GCA_005883885.1 Actinomycetota bacterium
CCGGCCGCGTCGACGTCGACCGGCACCTCGTAGCCGAACGACGGCGAGAGTCGCTGCCATTCGATCGTGAGGGGGCGGTGACGCTGCAGATCGCGGAAGGCGCCGTAGTCGCACAGGATGTCGAACCGATACTGCGTTCGCTCCCACGCACGACCGGGCTTGTGCCGCCGGTTCGTCCGCATGCCGATGCTCGCGGCGAGCACCGCGTCCCGGTCGTCGGGATGCATCCCCCGGACGAGCCGGAGGAGCTGGTCGTCCGGCAGATCGCTTTCGGCGTAGAGCACGGCCGCGGTGACCTTCAGCTCGCCCTCGGGATCATGGTCAACCAGGTTGACTTCTTCGCGCGGCTCGGGCTCGACGTCGCCGGTGAGCTTGGCGGTCAGCTCTTGCGTGCGCTCGCGCACGTCGCGCCAGTAGCTCGACCAGGCCACGCCCCGATCGTCCACGTCGACACGCTTGAGGAACTCGGGGATGACCTTCCGCAGCTCGACCTTCATCAGGTCGCCGTACTCGCGCATCTCAGCGAGCGGATGCTGCGCCAGGCGCATCAAGAGTTGCTCGTAGGACTGGCCGGTCGCGTAGATCCCGAGGTTCGAGCGCGTCCCGGCCGGGAGGATCAACCGGAGCGTGTCGCAGGTCTTCGCCAGGATCGTCTGGCGATACACGAAGTCGGAGTCACCCGGCGCCTGCGGGAATCGCTCGCGGTACCAGGCATCCAGGGTCTCGTACATCCTCCCGTACGTCGTGAAGACATCGTCCAGCAGTTCGACGTAGTGTTCCTCGAGTTGGGTTTCGACGATCTCGGGCGGGACGGTCGCGCGCCAACGTCCCCCCGGACGGCCGTCGTAGCGCATGTACCGCGTCGATTGTTCGAGGTACGCCGCGAGCCTGCCCCACTCCAACGCCTTCGCCAAGAGCTGCGACGACTGCTCGCAGGCCAGGTGGACGCCGCCGAGCTGCGCCACCGAATCGTCGCCGTACTCCACGAAGACGCGGTCGTACAGCTTCTCGGCCCGTGCTGATCCCACCGACGACCCGCCGCCCGCGTCCGCGACGTCTTCGGCGAACTCGTCGAGGAACAGGCGGCGGAGCGACTTCGTGCTTCGAGAGTAGCGAGCGAAGAGCGCGCCCTTCACCGCTTCGGGGAGGTCGATCAGGGCGAAGACCGGACCCTCGAGGCTGGTGAAGTGCGCAGAGAGGATCGCGCGCTCGTCGGCGGTGAACCCCTCGGTCGCGTACCAGACGCTCACGGGACGAGGCTCGCGCTCGGCGATGGAGAAGGTGACGTCGCCTCCCCGGTGGAGAGAGTTACGGTGTCGCCCGGCTTGACTTGAGCCCCCGGGTGCGGGTCCTGCGCCGCCACCCGGTTCAGGTTCGGGCATTGTGGGAGCGGGGTCACGAACGGCCCCGGTTGAGCGTTCAGCCCGAGGTGGTTCAGCTGGTTCTTCGCCTGGCTGTACGTCTCGCACCGATAATCCCCCAGCGTGATGGACGCCGGTTGGGACACGAGCGTGACGCCCACCGGCGAACCGCGGTCGACCTTGGTTCCGGCGGGGGGCGACTGGCCGATCACGGTGTCGACCGGGCACGTGTCGCTCGGTGCTCGGGTCTGCGTGCCGAGCGCCAGGTGCATGGCCTGCAACGTCGCCGTGGCGGCGTCGAGCGGCAGGCACGACGACGAGATGTCGGGGACCGTGACCTTGGGGAAGGGGGAGGCGACCGTCAGCGTGATCGTGTCTCCGGCGACGACCGGCGTCCTCGGATCCGGGCTCTGCTGCAGAACGGTGCCTGCGGGCTTCGCGCTGTGCCTCGTCGGTGGCGGGTCGACGACCACGAGACGGAGACCCTCCAGCTGGGACTTGGCGGCCTCGAAGGTCTTGCCCGTGACGTCGGGCAGCTGGAACGCCTGCGCGGCGTCCTTGTTCCGAAGGACCTGCGCGAGGAGGTACCCGCCCGCCGCCAGCAGGCCGAAGATCAACAGACCGATCAGGACCCCCAGCCAGACCTTGCGCGAGGAGCCCTCGGGATCCGGGGGCGGCAGCACCTGGGTCGGCGCCGGCCGAGCGATCACCTGCGTCGCGTCCCATGACGACGGCATCCAGCTTCGGCGGCACGTCGGGGTTGTGCGCGGACGGCGGGACCGGTGCCTCGTTCACCTGCTTGTACGCGATGGCCACCGGCGTGTCGCCGGTGAAGGGGGGCCGGCCCGCGAGCAGCTCGTACAGGACGCACCCCAACGAGTAGATGTCCGATCGCGCGTCCACCGCCTGTCCCTGGGCCTGCTCCGGCGAGAGGTAGGTCGGGGTCCCGATCACCGACGAGGTCTGCGGCGCGGTGACGTCGGTCTGCATCCGCGCGATGCCGAAGTCCATCACCTTCACGAACCCGTCGCGGGTGACCATCACGTTCCCGGGCTTGATGTCCCGGTGGACGATCCCCTGCGCGTGCGCCGAGGCGAGCGCCTCGGCGATCTTCCGCGTCAGCTCGACCGCCTGCACCATCGTGGGGCGTCGGCCGCTCGCCAGGAAATCGGCGAGCGTCCGACCCTCGACGAACTCCATCACGATGTACTGCCGGTCGCCGTCGGATCCGGTGTCGTAGACGCCGACGATCGTGGGTTGGTTCAGCCGCGCGGCCGCTTGGGCCTCACGGCGGAACCGGGCGACGAACCCCGCGTCACGCGCGAACTGGGGGAGCAGGACCTTGATCGCGACCGTCCGATGGAGCACGGGGTCGAAGCCGCGGTAGACCTCGGCCATCCCGCCCGCACCGATCCGCGCTTCGACCCGGTAGCGGTCACCCAGCACGGAATCGCTCACGTTCGTTCGTTCACCCCTTGAGGTAGGCCTGCAGGACCTGTTTGGCGATCGGCGCGGCCACGCGACCGCCGGTCGCCTCGCTCCCGAGGTCCCCGCCGTCCAGCACGATAACCGCAACCGCGATGGTCGGCGTCTGACCCGAGCCGGCCGGTGCGAAGGCGGTGAACCAGGCGTTCGGCGGAACGCTGCAGTTGGGGACCGGGCCGCAGTTGGTCGCCGTCCCCGTCTTGCCGGCCACGATCGTCCCCGGGATCTGCGCGGCGGTTCCCGTCCCGCTCGTGACGACGCTGATCATCATCTGGCGCATCTGGTCGGCCGTATGGGGGGTGATCGGACGTCCGTACTCCTGCTTGTCGAACAGCTTGATGGTCCGGCCGGCGCTGTCACGCACCTCCGTCACCAACCTCGGCGCGTACAGCAGTCCTCCGTTGGCGATCGCCGCCGATTCCAGCGCGAGCTGCAGAGGGTTCTGCTTGTCGTTGTCGAGCCCGACCGCGGACAGGGCCACCTTCGGCAGGTTCTCGTTGAAGTAGGACGACTCCGGGAACCGCCCGCTGTTCCACGGCAGGATGAACGGGATCGTCGGCTCCGCGCACGTGACCTCGTTCGGCGGGAGGATCGGGCAGAAACCGTAGCGATGCGCCTCCGCCGAGAGCCGTTCGGCGCCGAGGTGAAGACCGATCAGTCCGAACGTGACGTTGCACGATTGCTCGAACCCTTGCGCCATCGTGACCGTCGTGGTGCCGCCGTGGCAGATCTCGTTGCCGAAGTTCTGCAGCGTGCTGGATGACTGCGGCAGGTTCAGGACGTGGGGGTTCGGCCACGTCTTGTCCGGTCCCCAGCCGTTCTCCAGCGCCGCGGACGCCGTCACCAGCTTGAAGGTCGATCCCGGCAGGTAGAGCTCCTGGAACGCCTTGGAGACGAGCGGGCGCTGGGGGTCCGAGATCAACGTGTTCCACGCCGTCTTGATCTGCTCGTCGGTCCCCGTCGAAAGGGGGTTCGGGTCGTACCCCGGGTTCGAGTACATCGCGAGGACGTCGCCCGATCCCGGGTCGAGCGCGACGACCGCGCCCTGATGGCTCCCGAGCGCGGAGCGGGCGACCCGCTGCAGGGACGGGACGATCGTCGTGAGGACGGTTCCCCCGACCTTCGGCCGGCCGAGCAGGATGTCGGTGAGGTTCTGCGCCGTGAACTCGGGAGCGGTACCGGACAGGTAGGGGTTCATCGCGTCCTCCAGACCGTTGAACCCGTAGATCCGCGAGTAGTACCCGGTGAGCTGGCCGTAGAGCTCGCGTCCCGGGTACTTCCGGAGGAACCGATAGACGGAGTTCGGATCGGGGTTCGCGACGCTCTCGGCCAGCACGGTCCGTTCGTCGGCCGCGAGGATCTGGCCGCGCTCCACCGAGTACTCCGCGCGTATCTGCCGGGCCGCGTTCGCCGGCTCTCCCGCGATCCTGTTCGCCGCGAAGACCTGGACATACGCGACCTGGGCGAACAACAGGGCGAACAGCGCGACGAACGCGAACCCAAGCCGCCGGATCTGACGATCCATCGCTACGGTCCCTTCCGTTCCCGGTACCACGCGCCAGCGGATGCTCGGACCAGCAGCGCCAGGATCACGAAGGTCGCCACCCGGCTGGTGCCGCCGTAGGACACGAGCGGAAGGGGCACACCCGTGAGAGGGATCAGCCGCAAGACGCCGGCCGCGATCGTGAAGACCTGCAGGCCGATCACCGTCGTGAGGCCGACGGCGAGGAGCTTGCCGAACGTGTCCTGGCGTTCCACCCCGATCCGCAGCCCTCGTCCGATCAACACGAGATACAGGAGCAGGATGCCGGCGACGCCCAGCATCCCCAGCTCCTCACCGAACGCGGCGAGGATGAAGTCGCTTCCGACGTAGGGGATGAACGTCGGCGAACCCAGACCGAGACCGGTCCCGACCATGCCGCCCGAAGCGAACGCGAACCATCCCTGCGCAAGCTGATAGCCGATCCCGTTCACGTTCTTCGGGTCGAGCGCGTGGAACCAGATCACGACGCGCTCCTGGATGTGCGGGAGCGCCAGCCACCCGATGTAGGCACCGATCGCGAACAGGACGATCCCCAGCAGCAGGTACGACGATCGCCCGGTCGCGATCCACACCATCACGACGAACACGCCGAACAGGAGCAGCGATGCGCCGACGTCGCGTTCGAGCAGCAGCACCGCCAGCGAGGCCCCCCATGCGAGGAGCAGGGGCCCGAGATCCTTCACGCGGGGGAGCCCGAACCGCCCGATACCGGCCGCCAGCAGCTCGCGGCGCTGGGAGAGATAGGACGCGAGGAAGATCACGATCAGGACGCGGCCGAACTCGGCGGGTTGGAACTGCAGGAACCCGAAGTTCACCCACAGCCGTGCTCCGTTGATCTCGTAACCGAGGCCGGGGACGATCGGCAGGAGCAGCAGCACGATGCCCGCCAGGCCGATCGTGTACGTGAAGGCGTCGAGCTGCCGGATGTCCCGCACGACCAGAAGCGTCAGCGCGAAGCAGACGAGCCCGATCAGCAACCAGATCGCCTGGTCCCGAGCGATGTCGACGCGGCCGCGCTCGTCCATCAAGCGGTAGAGCATGGCCAGGCCCAAGCCGCCGAGGAGCACGGCGACCGGGTACAGGGCGGGGTCGGCGGACCGTGCCGCGTACCGGATCACGAGCCACCCGCCGAGCGAGGCGCCCGTGAAGACCAGGCCGTAGACGGCGAGGTTCCGGGGAACCTCGCCGTGCAGCCCGAGTCCCTGCAGTACGTAGGCCAGGAGCGAGCCCGCAACGGCGAGGATCAGCAGACCGAAGCCGGTGCGGGCTCGCCGCGTCTGCGCCGCGTCTGCCGGAACCGCGACGGCGCTCACGCGTGTCCTCCGGTCACCCCGCGCGCGGCCCTGCGGACGTCCCTGCGGATCTGTTCCACGCGGGCGTCGGCGTCGGCACGGCTGTCGACGTTGATGCCGCTGGCGAGCGACGAATACAGGGGGAGTGCCTCCGCCGCTGCCGCCGGGATGTCCGTCTCCTCCTCCACGACGTGCGAGAGGTCGTAGCCGAACACGTCCGCCGGGATCCCCTGGTAGATCGCCACGTGCCCGTTGGCGACCCCGACGTACCAGCGCGTGTCGATCAGCGCACGGGCCCCGGTGAGTGCCGCTCCGAGCGCGACGACCACGATGCCGACGATGATCACGATACGCCACCAGCGCCGGCGTGCGTCCGGCGTCCGCGCCGGTCGGGCTGGTTGCTCCGTCGCTGCCTGCGTCGTCGTTCCCGGGGCCGGTGCGCCAGCACCCTCCTCCGTTGCTCCGTCATCCGCCAGGACGTCGAGCACGACCACGGTGATGTTGTCGACTCCGCCGGCATGGTTCGCCGCGGTCACGAGCCGGTCCGCGGCCTCTTGCGGGGCTCCTTCCGTGGCTCCGAGGATCGCCTGGATCTGCTCCTCGGTGATCATCCCGGTGAGCCCATCGGAGCACAGGAGGAGCCGGTCGCCGTCGAGGAGCCCGACGTCCTGCTCGTCGAGCGGGACGTCGGGCTCCGTCCCGAGCGCCCGGACCAGGACGTTGCGATGCGGGTGAACCTCGGCTTCGGCCGGGGTGATCTCTCCCGCCTTCACCATCCGGTTCACCAACGTGTGGTCGTCCGTGAGCTGCCGGAGGGACCCCGCCCGCAACAGGTAGGCGCGGGAGTCGCCCACGTGCACCAGGTGCGCCAGGTCGCCTTGGATCACCGCGGCCGTGAGCGTGGTCCCCATCCCGGCGACGGCCCGGTCGGCTCCCGAGCGCTCGAAGACCGCTCGGTTCGCGGCCTGGACCTGTTCGGCGAAGGGCGCTGCTCCTTTGCGGAACGACTCGGCGATCGTCGTGAGCGCCAGCTGGGACGCGACCTCCCCACCGCGATGCCCACCCATCCCGTCCGCGACGGCGTACAAGGGCGGCTCGAGCAGGTACGCGTCCTCGTTCCCCGAGCGCACCTGCCCGACGTGCGTCGCGACGCCGGCCTCGATCTTCACCGTGCGAGCTCCAGGATCGTCGTCCCTACACGGATCCGGTCGCCGGCCGTGAGCATCGCGGGGGCTGCCAATCGCTGTTCGTTCACGAATGTTCCGTTCGTCGAGCCGAGATCCTCCACGTACCACGAGCTGTTCTTCGCGAATATCCTCGCGTGCTCCTGCGACACGTACGTGTCCTCCAGCCGCAGGTCGCACCCCATCGCTCGGCCGATCACCGTGTTGGCGGCGAGCCGGAGCGCTCGCGGCTTCTCCTTGCCCTCGACGTGCATCAGGACGTTCGCCGGCACGGGTTGGCTGGGCGATCGATCCGAACCCGCTCGCGCGCCGGGCCCCGGCATCGGCGCGGCCGGGCTGCGATCCACGTTCAACCCGCGGACCACCCACCGCATCGAGCGCCACAGGAACAGGAAGAGCAACGCGAACAGCCCGTACTTGAGGGCCGAGAGCGCGAACGGCTCGACGGCGTCCGCGAGCACTACACCCTCCGGTACTCGATCACCGTGGTGCCGACCGTGATCCGATCGCCGTCGGACAGCGGCCGCGACTGGACCTGCTGTCCGTTCAGCTTGGTCCCGTTCGTCGATCCGAGGTCCGTCAGCGTGGAGCGGCCGTCTTTCGTCCGGATCTGCGCGTGTCGCCGGGACACGCCCTTGTCCTCGATCGTCACGTCGCTCTCGGGGAGGCGCCCGATCGTCACCATCTCCTTGTCCAGCGGGACGCGGCGGACCGAGTCGGCTTCGTGCACCAGCAGCTCGCCGTGGTGCCCGGCCTCGGCGGCCTCGGCCACGGCTGCCGGAGGGACCTTCTCCTGACCCTGGACGAGCGAGGCTTCGACCTCCAGGTCGCCCTTCCGGAGGTCGTGACCGATGAACAGCTCGACCTCGGGCGCCCCGACGAGCCCCCATCCGCGCTCCGCGGCGGTCTCCAGCACGACCTGCTTCAGCTCGGTGACGAGCGCCGACTCCATCTGTTGGAAGCGGGGGGCATCATCCTCCGAGAGCGAGATCTCGAAACGGTTCGGTGCCCATACCTCGTTGATCGCGACCTGCTTGCCGTCGTCCATCTCGCGGACCACGCGCTTGGCGATCTCGACCGGCTGGAGGCCGCTTCGGAACGTCTTGGAGAAGAGGCCTTCGACGAGGCCCCCGAGTCGCCGTTCGAAGTCGCGGAGGTTTGGCACGATAGCGGGGTGCGCGGCGGCCGTTCCGCCGCAACGTCCCCAATCCTACCCTTGGGCTCGTGGCGACCCCGTGACGCCCGGGCGATCGTCAGCGGTGGACGACGATCGTGCCGGCGACCTTGTCGTGCAGGGTCTGTCTCTGCCGGTCCCAGAGCATCCAGAGGTCGTCCAGCAACGTGATCAGCCCTGCGCCCGGGACGAACGATCCGAAGCTGACGATCAGTTGCAGGATCGGCCGGAGGAGCGCCTCGCGCCAACCCACGATGTTCCCGTCGGCCGTCCGGACCCTGATCCCGACGGCCAGCTTCCCCAGCGTCCCACCGAAGAAGCGAACCATCAGAGCCTGATACGCGTACGTCACGACCGCGACGCCGAGCGCCCAGGCCGCGTACCGGCCCATGTAGGCGGTCATGTCGACGCGCTGTCCCGTGGCGATGGATCGGTCGATCTCGGTCGACATCCTGTTCCACACGGCGATCAGGAACGGGATCCAGAGCGGGGTGAACACGAGCCAATCGATCAAGGTCGCGCCGACCCGGATCCAGAAGCTCGCGTAGCGCGGCGGGGGCGGCGGCGGTGTCCAGGTCGCCTGGGGCGACACCGGCGATGGCGCGTCCGGCCGCGGGGGAAGCGGATGACCATCCATCAGGTGCGCAAAGGCTAAGGCCGCTCCCCGGCCACTGCTACCATTTCCTCTCCCCACGGGCGAGTGGCGGAATTGGCAGACGCGCAGGATTCAGGTTCCTGTGTCCTTGACGGGACGTGGGGGTTCAACTCCCCCCTCGCCCACCCCTTTGGCCTGCAATCCCTTGGTCTCCGGGCC
>VAYF01000354.1:0-1885 GCA_005883885.1 Actinomycetota bacterium
TGTGCCCGAGCGCCATCTCGAGATGGACCTCGCCTTCCTCGCTCCGCAGCGATTCCGATTGGACGTCCACGACCTGACGAGCTACCCGACGAACGCGTGGACGCCCACCGACCTCACCTACATCGAGGACATGCCTGCCACGTACCGGTCGGGCCCGACCGGGTGTCCGGGAGATCTGCCGCCCGACGTGTGCCCGCCGACGAGAACCACCGTGAGTCGGGCTTCTGATCTCTCGGCTGCCGCGCCCCTGCCTGCCGACCTGATCCTTCCGATCGCGACGCTCGGGTCGCCGCACGGCGTGCAGGTCGTCGGTGAGGGGGCGCTGGACGGTCATCAGGCCCTCCAGGTAGAGATGTCGTTCGCCCGAGCGGCGCCACTGTTCCCCTTCCTTCGACTGGGCGGCACATGGCGTCCGTTCTTCGCCGGCGATCGCGTGCATCTGTGGCTCGACACGACGACGTGGGCTCCGATCCGGTACGACGTGACTCCCGCGAACGACCCCGCGCGGCGCGCCTGGGAGATGCGGTTCGGACTGCCGCTCGAGGCACCGACCGAGCCCATCCTGCAGGTGACGGCGGAGTCGGTGACGGAAACACCGCCCCCCTCGTCCCTGTTCGAGATCCCGGGCATCGGGACACCTGAGCAGCTGCCGATCGCCGACGCGGCCAAGCGCCTGGGGTACGTCCCCGCGATCCCGACCGAGCCCGGCCGCCTCGGTCTGGTGACGGTGGCGGTATCAGGCACATCTGCACCGCGTGTTCCGGCATCGGTCGTGGTCTATGCGGCCGGTCTCGATTACCTGCGCCTCGGCGAGGATCCGGGTTGGAAAGGGCCGGGTCCGTTCGGCCCTCTGGACGAGAGCTCACAACGGATCGTGCTCCCGGGAGGGGGGGTGGCGTTCTACGAACCCGCGGGAGAAGGACTGGGCAGGCGGCTCGCGATCCATGGTCCCGGGACCGATCTCTACCTCGAGACGAACGTCGCGTTTCCGGAGTTGTTGTCGATCGCCTCCTCGATCCCGGTGCGTGGCGAGGACTTCCCCGGAAGGTGGCGCGTGCACGGTACCGGTGGGCTCACCGTGGTTCGGATCACACCCAGCGACGCGCTCACGATCGCCGGTCTCTCGGCCCTTCCGCAGCTCCCGGACGGATACCGTGTGGAGAGCGCGGAGCGTGGATCGCTCCACGGGGTCTTGACCGGTGTCACGATCAGGTTCCGCGAACGGGACACCGATGCGGCCGGCCCGCCCCTCATCCTCCACTTCGAGCCGCGTCGGTCGCTCCCCCCTCCGTCGTCCGCCGCTCAATCTCTCTTGCAGATGGGGTCGATCACCGCGAGATGGACTCCGAGTGGCTCGCTCCTCGAATGGGCGGCCCGTGGCGCGTACTGGTCGTTGCAGGGAGATGTCGATCTTCGGACCCTCGTGTCCATCGGATCGTCGATCGCGCAGGAGGTGTCGGGATGAGTCGATGGTTGCGTCTCGTAGGCGCCGCCGTCGCAGGGATGCTCGTCGGGGCGGCGCTCACGCTCGCCGTGCAGACCTCGACCCGACCCGCGCAAGGAGCCATGTCCGAGCGGCCGGCGCTCCCCGCGATCCGCTCCGTTGCACCCGAGACGTTCCTCGCCTGGATCCCTCGTGGCCTGCCCCGCGGGTTCCAGAAGGCGGTTCGACATCTCCCCGACGTTGGCGCCGTGACCGCGGTCGCCGAAGACGACGGTTGGCTTCGGCGATCGTGGAACGATGCCGGGGAGCTGATCGACTCCCCGCCGCGCACGTATCGGATCCCGCTGGACACCGCAGCCGTCGATCCGACCACCTTCGCGTCGTTCGTGCCGCCTCCAGACCGGGTGAGCCTGGCGGGCGTGGCGAACGGGGAGGGGATCC
>VAYF01000354.1:1914-6228 GCA_005883885.1 Actinomycetota bacterium
GCTCGTGTCGAAGGAGACCGGCCGGCGGATCGGGGTCGAGCAGGATCGGTACCTCCTGGTTCAGCCCGCGCCAGGTCGAAGGCTCTCGACCAGGAAGCTGTTGCGCGATCTCCGTCCACTCTTGCCTTCAGACCTCGGCGTGAACCGCGACGTCCAGGTCCGGGCGCCCGGGCAGACCCCTTACTTCCGAGCCGGGGACGCGGTCCTTCCGCCGGTGCTCGTGAAGGCGTTCTTCGGTGAATTCGCGGCTCGCCGCGGTGACGAGCCTGGAACCTTGGAGGTCGATCCCGCGTGGAGGGCGTCGAATCTGGTGACGACCCACATCCCCGTGCTCGGAACGGTCACGTGCAACCGCGGGATCATCGCGCAGCTCCGAGCCGCGATGGGCGAGGTCCGAGCCGACGGTCTAGCCAGCACGGTGAAGTCGTTCCACGGCTGCTTCGTTCCGCGGTTCATCGGTTGGAGCAGCGCCAACATGATCTCGTACCACTCGTGGGGCATCGCGTTCGACCTCAACCTGACGGGCAACCTCCGAGGCGCGGCCCCCCATCAGGATCCGCGGCTGGTGCGGATCCTCGCGCGATGGGGGTTCCTGTGGGGCGGCACATGGCTCGTCCCCGATGGCAGCCACTTCGAGTTCCACCGCGTCGCGTGATCCGCTCGCCGAGCGGCCTCAGGCGGCCGCTTCGCGACCCGCGTACGGATCGAACACGTACTCCTGGGCGACCGAGTCGCACGGGTTCCCCCGTCCGTACCGGACCCGCCCGTCGGTGACGTCGGCCACGCACCAGAACACCGTCTTGGATGTCGGCGTGCCGAACTCCGGGTGTTTGCAGAGCGATTGCGGCCTCGTCTGGTGATCCGACAGCAGCTCACGGAGCCGATCCATCGTGAGCGAGACGGGTGGTTGGGCGGCGAGGAGCTCGCGCGCACGTTCGTAGCGGACCTGGGAAAGCGGTGCGTACTCCGTGTCGCCTTCGTACGGCAGCATCCGATCGCAGACGTAGTTGTTCGTGTGCGCCAGGTGCGCGCGCTCGTCGAGGCCGGTGACCTCCGCGTCGGTCGCGCTGCCCTCGACGTTCGCGACGCCGCCGTCGAACGACGTGAGGACGTTGTTGTAGCTCGACGCGCGATCGGTGCGGAGAGCCATGCCGACCATCTCATCGAGGGAGCTCGCACGCATCATCTCCAGCACCTGATGGCTACGGCTGATCCCGACGCGCTCATCGTTGGGAGCCAGCTCGTTGCCGGTGAGCGACAGACCCGCTGCGTTCCACCCGACGGAGAGCCAGGGGATCCCACCGAGCTGGAAGAACACCGGGTCGCCCGGCACGCTGATCTCGAGCGCGGTGATGTCGCCCTCCGCTTCCGGTCGCAGATCGTTGTTGTGGGCCACCAGGAGATGACGGTCGCTCGTCGCTGACGGCCCCGCAACCAGGTCCGAGCACCTGCCCTCGGTTCGCGGACCGTACGGCTCGTACCAGATCTCCTCCATCGAGACCGCGAAGAACTCGAGGGGGTCGACGCCTGCGCCTTCTTGGTCGGCCTTCGACCGCCCGGACGGAAGTTCGTCCCAGGACGTTTCGACGGTCCGCCGGATCTGCTCGCGCCCGGCCTCGCCCAGCTGGAGGCCGACCTCGCGGTGCGTGCCCGCAACGCGGACGAGCTCGATCGTCGGTGGGGTCATCGCTGGAGTATCGCCTCAGGAGGTGAGCGCGACCAGCAGCTGCGTGTACGCCGTCAGGTATCGGTCGACGTCGGCGAAGCCGGCGGGCACCGGCACGGTCGGTCCGGCGCCCGGGAGGGCCTCCCAGATCCCCCGGTTGGCCATCCAGATCCTGAGGAGCCGCGTGAGCTCCGGGTCGGTCATCGCGTGGGCGTCGGCGCCCGTTCGTGGGTGCGGGCCGTACCACTGCCCCGCACGGGGGCCGAACCGGTACGCAGTCCAGGGCAGGCCGGCATCGCGGAGCGCCGCGTCGATCCCGTCGGCGAGCATCCCGCCCAACGCGGTCGTGTGCTCGTAGGCCTCGGGGACGAGCACCTCCGTGAGCGCGGCGACCGCCGCCGCCGCCGACAGCGGGTTCCCGAAGAGCGTCCCGCCGGTCGCGACCTCCTTCGTGTGATCGAGCGCGTCTCGTCGAACGCCAGCACCGTTCCGCGTTCCCGGGTCGCCCGGCGGAGCTCGTCGTGCCACCCCGGCTCCGGCGGCAGGAAATGGATGTTGTTCGTGAGCGCGGGCTCGGTGAGGACGAGGGCGACGTCCTCGGCTGCGAGCGCCGCGCGCAATCCCTCGACATCGTTGAACTGGGAGATCCGGACGCGGCCGGTCACCCCCTTCGAGAGGCCGCGTTGCAACGGCGCCTCCTGACCGCCCTCGAGGTCCACGAGCCCCTCCTCGAAGTGGCCGTGGTAATGCCCCTCGAACAGCAGGATCACGTCGCGCCCGGTCGCCGCGCGTACCAACCGGATCGTCTCGGTATTGGCCTGTGAGGCGGACAGGGTGAACTGCCAGTGCGTCTGCCCCGGGTAGCGACGGGCGAGCTCCTCGGCGACGAGGATCGACTCCTCCGTGGGGAGGAGGAACTGGGTCGAGCGCGCCGCCCGTTCCTGGACGGCTCGGACGATCGATGGGTGCGCGTGGCCGCAGAACATCGCCATGTCGCTCGCGTTGAAGTCGACGTAGTGGTGGCCGTCGACGTCGGTGAACGATGCGCCGTCGCCCCGGTCGACGTAGACCGGCTGATCGTTATCCGAGGCCATCCACGTCATCGGCGTCCCGTTCGGCATGTGGGCGGCGGCGCGGGCCAGGAGCTCGAGCGTCCTCGGCCGCTCGGCGCGGAACCACGCGAGCTCGGCGCCCACGCAGAACGTCGACCTCGATGTCAGAGGGCGTCCCTAGGGTCGGGCGCATGGGTATCCGGCCAGCTCTCCGTCAGCGCGGGTCGACCGCATGATCGTTGGGGCCATCGCGATCGGTGCGCTCGTGGCCGGTCTCGCGATCGGCTTCCTCGGGACGGCCGTCGCCCTTGCCCGGCGCCGTCCGCCGGACGAACGCGGGCTCCGCGATCAGATACAGCTCCAGGGAAGCGAGCTCCGGCGCATCGCGGACCAGGGCGCGCAACGTGATCTGGCGTCCGAGCAACTCCGACAGGGATTGGACGGTGCGCGCCGGGCGCTGGAGGAGCTGCGGACGCATGACCAGGACCGCCGCGCGGCGGACGGGGAGCAGCGAGAGGTCGTTCGGCGGTTGGCGACCGTGCTCGCCGGCGGCGCGTCCAAGGGTCGGGCGGGGGAGTTCATCCTTCGTGAGCACCTCGCAGAGCTCCCGCCGGGGATGCTCGTCACGGACTTCCGCGTGAACGGCAAGGTCGTCGAGTTCGGTTTGTTGCTTCCGGACGGCCGCCGGTTGCCGATCGACTCGAAGTGGTCGGCCGTCGCCGAGTTGGAGGCCCTCGCGGCCGCGCGGGACCCGACCGAACGCGATGCGTGCGCCCGAGCCGTCGAGCGGGCGGTGACGTCTCGTGCGAAGGAGGTCGCTCAGTACCTCGACCCGGCGGTGACCGCGCCGGTCGCCGTCGCCGCCGTCCCGGATGCGGCGTACCGGGTGCTGAAGCGTGCGCACGCCGACGCCTTCGCCAAGGGGGTCATCATCGTCCCCTACGGCAACGCGTTGCCCATCGTGTTGTTCCTCTACTCGCTCGTACGGCGTTTCGGCGACGCCGCGGACGTGCAGGCGGCGCTTTCCGACATGGCCGCGGTCCTGGACGCGCTCGGGTCGATCGTCGAGAACCGCTTCCAGAAGGCGGCCACGATGCTCACGAACGGGACGGACGAGTTCCGCTCGTTGTTGAGCAAGGCGCGCGGCTCCATCGCCCGTGCCGAGGGGCCGGCCACCGGCGCCGCGGACGGCCAGATCGGCGACGCTGGCCAGCCGTTGACGATCGTTGGCTCGGTGCCGCGGTCGGGATGACGCGCCTACCCAACATCTGCATACTTATGCGTCATGCAACCGATGGATCTCCGACCGCAAGTCCGGCAACGAACCGTCGCCAAGGCGCGGACGCTCCTGGAGGCGCTTCCGTTCATGCGCGCTCATCACGGTGGCATCGCGGTCATGAAGTACGGCGGGGCGGCGATGGATGCGGCCGGTCTCGCCGCGTCGTTCGCACTCGACGTCGCGCTTCTCCAGTCGGCCGGGATGGAACCGGTGATCGTCCACGGCGGCGGCCCGGCCGTGACGAAGATGTCCGCCCGGCTCGGGATCGAGACGACGTTCGTCGACGGTCTCCGCGTAACCGACGCGGAGACCGTCGA
>VAYF01000029.1:0-6750 GCA_005883885.1 Actinomycetota bacterium
CTCGAGCGAGCTCGTGCCGTCCTGGGGATCACGCTCTAGATGCGATGAGGCCGTCGGAGCCAGAGGAACGGTGATCCGAGCTCAGCCATAGTCGTAGAAACCGGCACCCGACTTGCGGCCCAGCCGGCCGGCCGCGACCATGCGCCGCAGTCGCGGCGGAGGGGCATAGGCCGGATCCCGGAACTCGTCGAAGAGCACGTCGGCGATCTGCAGCACGGTGTCGAGCCCGATCAGGTCGACCAGGCGGAGCGGACCCATCGGATGATTCAACCCGAGCGCGATCGACGCGTCGATGTCCTCACGAGTGGCGAACCCCTGGTCGAGCAAGCGGATCGCGGCGCACAGGTACGGGATGAGGAGCCGATTCACGATGAACCCGGCCTCGTCCTTCGCGACCACCGTCGTCTTGCCCAGACGCTCCCCGAACCGGCGCGCGAACGAAACGGTATCCGCGCTCGTCAGGAGCGACGGCGTGACCTCGATCAGATCCATAACGGGCGGGGGGTTGAAGAAGTGCAGACCCACAACCTTGTCCGGACGCGACGTGGCCGAGGCGAGCGTTGCGATGGGGATCGACGAGGTGTTCGAGGCGAACACCGCGTCGGGATGGACGACGCGCTCGAGGTCGCGGAAGATCGCGAGCTTCGCATCGCGATCTTCCGTCGCCGCCTCGATGACCAGCTCGACGTCCGCGAGCGACGCGACGTCGGTCGTACCGCGGATCCGCCCGACGAGCGCGTCGCGCTTCTCGGGATCGAGCTTGCCCCGCTCGACGGCCCGGCCCGTCGAGGCATCGAGCCGCTCGCGTCCGCGTGCGAGCAGATCCTCGGTGGGCTCCAGCACGGTGACGTCGATCCCGACGAGAGCGACGACGTGGGCGATCCCGGAACCCATCAGACCGAAGCCCACCACGCCGACCCGCTTCACGTCCTGCGCCCGCACGACCCGCTCCCCCCATACCGAGAGCACGTAGCATAGGGGCGATGTCGCGGCTGCCCGTCCCTCGCAGCATCGTCTGGCCGATCGCGTTCGCCGGTGTGTTCGTTGGCCATGCGCTCACGTACGCGATCCTCGCGCCCGTCGCCCAGACCCGGTCGCAGCTCCTGGCGTCCACCGGACACGCCTACTTGCCGGTCGCCGTGCACGCCGGGCTCGTGTCTGCCCTCATGGGACTCGCGACCGCGTTCCTCGGGCGGCTGGGGCGGGGACGAGACGCGAGGGAGATACCGTTCCGCGGGCTCGCATCGCGGGTCGTTTCCTTCCAGTTCCTGACCTTCGCCGCGATCGAGGTCGCCGAGCGGATGGCCGCGCGCGCGCCACTGCACGACCTGACACATGTCCTGCCGGCCGGCGCGGTTACGCAGCTGGCTGTCGGCGTGCTGGTTGCGGCCGTGATCAAGCTGGTCCTCCGAGCGGCCGACGCGGCCGGGGAGATCCTCGGGTCCGGTTCGCCAACGCCCCCTGGCGGTTCCCTGGTACCGCTCCCCCTCCGCACGGCGGTGCCGGCGTTCACCGACCGGCTCATGCTCGGCGGGCGCGGACCTCCGCGGTAGACGTCGACCCCGAGTGGATCCCCGGCCGTCGATCGAAGGAGTTCGACCATGCACCGTTCGATCCGCGCGTTCGCCATATCGTGCGCGCTCGCCGCCCTCACGCTGATCGTCGGAGCGCCGGCAGCGCTGGCGCACGCACAGCGGCAAGCCGGGCCGATCCACATGGAGATCGGATTCGGCACCGAACCGGCCTACGTCGGGCAACCCAACAGCGTGCAGATCATCCTCACGGAGCACGGCCGTCCGGTCGTCGGACTCGGGGACGCGTTGAAGGTCCGGGTCTCGTTCGGTGGGCAGCAGACGGACCTCCCGCTCGAACCCAACTTCGAGGTGGGAGGGGACGGCACGCCCGGCGACTACCGGGCTTGGTTCATCCCATCGCAGCCGGGTCCGTACACGTTCCATCTCACCGGCACGGTGCACGGGACGAAGATCGACGAATCGCTCACGTCCGGCCCCACGACCTTCGACGAGGTCCAAGATCCCGCCGAGGCGGCGTTCCCGCCCGTGAACACGCCCACGACCCAGCAGCTCGCCGATCGGATCTTGCAGGACGCCACGCGGTTGTCGGATGCGACCGCCGCGGCGGCCTCGGCGAAGAACGCCGCCGACTCCGCGAAGACGGTCGCGATCATCGGCGTGGTCGTCGGTCTGATCGGCCTCGGGGTCGGCGCCGCGGCTTTCCTGCGTGCGGGGAGGGCACGACGCGAGTCGTGAGCACGGCATGATCGCGCACGCCGGCGGCACGGATGAATCCCTCGCGATCGTCATGCTGTTCGCGGCGATCTGGACCGGTTGGATCGGGTGGACGAGGCTGCATGACAACGGGTTCCCTCGCGTGCCGATCGCGGGTGCCTACGGACTGCTCGCGATCGCCGCGGTGCTCGTCGTGACGTCGGCGTTCGTCCCCCGCGCGCTGCTCGGACCGAAGACGTCGAGGACCGCGACCCGGCCCGCCTCCACGGCGACGATCGCATTCCTGCAACCCCACGAGCACGAGCACGTGAGCGGTTCGGAGATGAACGTGGTCCTCAACCTCGAAGGGGGAACGATCGTCCAAACGACGACGACCTCGATCGCCCCGAACACCGGCCACGTGCACCTGCTGCTGGACGGCGCGCTGGTGTCGATGACCTACGGGACGGAACAGGTGCTCGATCTGAGCGACGTTCCCGCCGGTCCGCACGTCCTGACCGCCGAGTTCGTCGCGGCCGATCACCTGCCGTTCGCGCCGCCCGTCATGACATCCGTCGACTTCGTCAAGGTGACTGCCTCGTGAAGCGGCTCGCGAACGGCATCGTCATCGGTCTGCTGGCCATGCTCGTTCTCGCGGTCGGTCGGAGCCCCGCCTCGGCCCACGCGAACCTGGCATCGTCGGTTCCCGCCGGCGGCACGTCGATACCGGAGGCGCCGAGCGAGCTCCGCCTCACCTTCACGGAGTCTCCGGATCCCGCGTTGTCAACGATCCTCGTCCTCGGGTCCGGGGGCACGAAGCTCTCGGTCGGTCCTCCGACCCTGCAGCCGCCGCGCACGCTGACGGTGTCGCTGCCGACACACATGCCCACCGGCGTGTACACCGTGAGCTGGCAGGTGGTGTCCAGGCAGGACGGCCACGAGACGGCCGGGGTGTTCGCCTTCGGCGTTGGGCCGGTGCAGGGCGCCATCTCACCGGGGGTGGCGCCGGCCCCCAGCACCTCCGGTCCGACGCCTCTCGCCGTGTCGGCGAAGACCGCCCTGTACGGCGGATGGATGCTGCTCCTCGGAGCCGCGGTGGTCGGACTCGGCCTCTTCCGCGGCGCGCCTCGCTCGCTCAGGATCGTCGGGCTGACCGCCTCCCTCGTCGCGTTCGCGGGAGCGGTCGGCCTGCTCATCTCGGAGCAACACACGGTGGGCGTAGCGTTGAACGACCTCGTGCAGACCGCGACGGGCCGACCGTACCTCTGGCTGATCGTCGCCACGCTCGCCGCGGCGGTCTGCGCCGTGCTCGCCGCTGCCCGCGAGCGTTGGCGCGCCGCCCTGTGGGGGTCGGGCGCGGCGGCCGTCGTCGCGATGGCGATCCGAGCCTCCAGCGGGCACGCGGCCGCCGCCCCCGACCCGCTCCTGCAGCAGGCGTATCAGTGGCTCCATCTCGTGGCGGCCGGTCTTTGGATCGGCGGGCTCGTGCTCTTGTTGGTGCTGCTCCGGGAGCGGCTCGGCACGGGTCGACCTCCCACGCAAGAGGCTCGGCGGTTCTCCAACCTGGCCGTGTGGTCGGTCGGCGTCGTGGCCGTCACCGGTCTCCTGCGCGCCGTCAGCGAGCTCGGTGGGATGTCCAACCTCCTCGACGGCCTGCGGGCCAGCTACGGGTTGACCCTGGTCGCGAAGGTCGCGGCCGGTTTCGTGTTGATCGGGCTCGGCGCCACGAACCGGCTCCGGAACGTGGCGATCCTGGCCGAAGACGAACAACCCCTGCGGCGCTTCGTCGGGGCCGAGACGGTCCTCGCGCTCGGCGTGCTGGTCCTCACGGGTGTGCTCACCGGGCTGAACCCTCCGGTCGCCGCGGCAGCCGCCGCGGCGACCGGGCCGCCGCCGGTCACCGGTTCGGCGGCCGGCGCCGACTTCGCTACGACCACGCGGGTCTCGCTCACCATGACGCCCGGTTTCGCCGGCCCGAACGCCTTCCGCGCCGAGGTCACCGGGTACGACACGGGCTCACCCGTGAGCGCCGACGTCGTTACCCTGCGGTTCCGGTCGGTGACGCGCCCCGACCTTCCGGTCTCGCAGATCCGGCTGGCCCGACCGATGAATCACCAGGACATGGGCTCGCAGGCGCCGGACGCCCAGGGGATGGACGGCGCCTGGGTCGGGCAGGGAACGGCCGTCTCGGTGATGGGGACCTGGAGGGTCACGGCGCTCATCCGATCCGGAGCGAGCATCGTGGAGGTTCCGATGACCTTGATCACGAACTCCCAGGGAACGACCTCAACCGTCGCGATCTCGGGCGCACCCGTGACCACGACGACTTCGTTCCCGGACGGGGTCTCGTTGCAGTCCTTCGTCGATCCGGGCACCGCGGGCCCCAACCCCGTCCATGTCACCGCGTTCGCGCCCAACGGCAGGGAGCTGCCCCTCGGCGGCGTCGTGATCGTGGTCACACCCGACGGTGGCGAACCCCTGCGCCCCCCGATCCAGCGCTTCAGCCCGGGGCACACGGCGGCGAACACGACGCTCGATGCCGGCGGCTACGTCGTCGACATCGTGGCGACCGCTCGGGACGGTCGGAGCTACGAGTCGACCTGGCCACTCACGATCGCGCCCGCACCCGCCGGTTGCCCGCACCTAGCCGCACGCCGCGACCAGCAGCGGGTACGGGTTGATCGCGGTCCCGATCACGCGATACCCGTAGTAGCTGACCGGCCAGTCGGCGGGGACCGGGAAGAACGGATGGAACTCGAAGTGATCGTGCGGGGTGCCGATCGCGTCGCCCGTGTCGCCGACGTACCCGATCACGTCGCCCGTCTTCACCGGACCGTTCGATAGTGCGGAGTAGTGGTCCACGTGAGCGTTGTAGACGTAGCCGTCCTGCCCCGTCACGTACACGGCGTTCCCGCCGAGGGTGTTGTACGACGTGCGTGCCACGCCGTCGAACGGCGCGTAGATCTCCTGCCCCTTCGCCGTCACGACGTCCACACCCGCGTGGAGGTGGTAATGCCCGGTGTATCGAGGTGCCCCGAAGCCGTCGCTGAAGTAGACGGGTTTCTGGACCGGGCAGATCTTGAGGATGTGCCGGTACCGCGCCGGCAGCGGGACGGGGTCATGATGGCTGGTGCTCGCCGCGGCCGCTTGTGCCGCCGCTTGGATCTCCTGGGCTCGCTGCTTCTTCACCGATCGGTACTTGTGGAAGTACTGCTCCGCGATCTGCGTTGCCTGCGCCTGCAGATCCTCCTGCAGTTGGAGGTCGCGCGCGATCTGGTCCTGGGTCGTCTTGGCTTGGGCGAGTTTGACCCGGCGCTGCGCCTGGAGGTCCTCCAACCGCGCTTCGTCGAACAAGAGCTGCTGATGCAGGTACTCGACCTGTGCAGCCAGGTCGGCGTCGGACTGGCTGACGGCGTCCACGAACTCCACCCGGTCCGACAGGTCCACCAGCGAGGTGGCCCCTAAGATCCAATCGAGGTTCGAGGCGGGCCCCGACATGAACGCTTGCACCGCGCGGTCGTTGAGCTGCGCCAGGATCCCGTCGTAGCGCGCCTGCGCGTCGGCGATCCGTGCACGGGTCTCCAGCAGGTCGGCGGTGATCTGCTCCAGGAGCTGCTGCTGCTTCTCGACCGCCGCGATCGCCGTCTGGAGACGCGCTTGGATCACGCCAACCTGGTCCCTGATGGCACTGACGCGTGCCACGGCGGTCTTGTACGCCTGCTCCGCCTGATGGACGTCCTGCTTGCTGGTCGGAGGGTTCGCGCTCGCGCTGGGCACATACCAGGACAGCGCAAGGAGCGCGCTGGTGGCTGCGAGCACGCGCAGCCCGACGGGGAAGGTTGCCTGACCTCTCGACATGCGGACCCTTACCGTATCGGCCGCGGAAGGCTGAGACCGAAGCGGTCCCGAGAGCCTGCCCCGCCGGCGCGCAGGTTTCAACCACCCCTTTCTTCGGCTCGGACCGATCCGAGGAGCCGGGCTGACGCACGGCCTGCTGCCATCCATTGCGCTCCAAGGTCTCTCGCGCAGGTCGAGGGCCTCTTCGCCTTCGACCGCCTCGGCATCGAACAGCGAGCCCGTCCACCAGATGGCGAGGGTTCCCCCCATCCCGAGCGTTCGTGAGCGCCGCCGCGGTCGGCGTGATCGGGCTATCCCTCGCGCAGGATCTTGGCCTTCTGCGCTTGGAACTCTTCTTCGGACAGCACGCCCTCGGCGCGGAGCTTCGCCAGCCGTTCGAGCTCGGTCGTCGCGGACGGTGCCGTCGGCGGAGGTGGCGGAGAGCCCTGCCCACCCGCCGACCCCTGGTACATCCGCTTCTTGTTGGCCTCGCCTTGCTCGTAGATGACCTTCTGGACGCCCTCCGGGTTGCGGATGTTGTCGAAGCTGTTTCGACCGAACTCTGACGCCGAGGAGATGACGAGGGTCCCGGCACCGACGATCCTGTCCAGGATCCCCTGCTCGAAGCGGACGTCGTTGATGGCCTCCAGCGGGATCTCCATCGATCGCTTGGCGTTGAACCCCT
>VAYF01000029.1:6799-8396 GCA_005883885.1 Actinomycetota bacterium
GACCACGGCGGGCATGACGAGCGCGATCGGGTGCGGCCGGAGATCGAGGACGAGCTGTTCATCGGGGATCAGCAGACGCCTCGGGAACGGCATGGCGGGACCGTACCCCGAGCACCCTCCCCCGGCAACCGCCGGAGATCAGCCGGTCCCGAGATGCTCGACCTCGCCGTACGTGACCCGAGCCTCACCCACATCGGTCGACAGGAGCAGGCTGCCGAAGTCGTCGATGCCGACGGCCCGACCGGTCACCTCGCGCCCGTCGACGGTCGTCGCTCGGACGACCTGGCCGACCGTCGAGGACATCGGGAGCCACGCGGCGCGGACCCGTTGCGGGAACGCGACGTCCGCGGTGGTGTACGCGGAGGCGAATCGCGTGAAGAACGCCCGCAACAGGTCCCGCTGCCCGACGGCGGTGCCGATCCCTCCCGCGCCCGGCACGTCGTGCGGCGGCTCGAGGTTCACACCGATCCCGATGACGACGTATCGCACGGCCGCGTCGACGACGCTCGCCTCGAGCAGGACGCCGCCGACCTTCGTGTCATGGAGGATCAGATCGTTCGGCCATTTGCAGGTAACGCGGCGGCCGGTGGTCGCGCGGATCGCGTTGGCCATCTCTGCGCCGGCCAACAAGGACAGCAATCCGGTCCGCGCGGGGGTGAGCTCGGGACGGAGCACGAAGGAGAACAGCAGGCTGGCGTCGGCGACGTCGGACCAGGAACGGCCGAGCCGGCCTTTCCCTTCGGTCTGATGCGCGGTCGCCACCAGCGTCCACTCGGGCTCGCCCGCTTCCGCCAACGCCACCGCGGTAGCGTTCGTCGAGGGAGTAACCTCGTCCGACCGAACCGGAGCCGTGACGGTGATCGCGGCGAGGACCTCCACCAGGTCATCACGGGTCAGCACGTCGCGCTCCTCGCGAGAGGGGTCGGATGATGCCGCAGGGGAGAACGATACGCGAGTGACGAAGACCCCGACGAAACGACCCAAGCTGCTGGTCGCGAACCGCGGCGAGATCGCGGTTCGCATCATGCGTACGTGCCGCGAGATGGGGATCCCGACCGTCGCCGTGTACTCCGATGCCGACCGCGACGCGCTGCACGTCGAGATGGCCGATCAGTCGTACCGGATCGGTCCGGCCCTCGCGAGCGACTCCTATCTCTCGATCGGGGCCATCCTCGAGGCCGCCCAGAAGTCGCGCTCGACGCTGATCCACCCCGGCTACGGCTTCCTCGCCGAACGGGCGCACTTCGCCACGGCCGTCGAGGAGGCCGGGTTCACGTTCGTGGGTCCGCCACCCGTGGCGATCGAGCTCTTGGGGGACAAGGCCGCGGCGAGACGGATCGCCGACGCGGCGGGCGTCCCCATCATCCCCGGGACGCGGGAGCCGGTCGACGTCACCATGGCGAGGAAAGAGGCGCCTCGGATCGGGTTCCCACTGCTCGTCAAGGCGGCGTTCGGGGGCGGCGGCAAGGGCATGCACGTCGTGCGGGACGCCGATCGACTCGAGGAGTCACTCAAGCGCGCGGCCCGCGAGGCGAAGTCGTACTTCGGCCGCTCCGAGGTCTTCCTCGAGCGCTACGTCGATCACGCGCGACACGTC
>VAYF01000355.1 GCA_005883885.1 Actinomycetota bacterium
GAGGGCCCAAGCAGCGTCGCCGGAGTCAGCTTGTGCTTGAGGCGCTTGCAATTCATCGGTCGTCCTCGCGGGCCACAGAGGAGGCAGTTTGCCGCCAGCGGTCAGTGCGCCCGAACCTTCATGCAACCGGAGGGTCGGGATCGCGAACAACGAGATCGCGAGGGCGAACACGAGGAACGCTGCGATCGCAGTCGCCACCCTGGTCGAGGTCCGCTGCATCGGCGACTGGGCGTCCGGGAGGAGCGGGCCGACCTTCGCCCGTTCGTAGACGTCGTCGCTCGGACCGACCTGGTCGATCCCCTCGAGCTTCTTGCGCCACCGTTCGGTCACGGTCCGTCCTCGGTCCCGAGCAGCTCGGCCAGGCGACGACGCCCGCGCATCAGGTGCACCTTGACCGCGGCGCTCGTCGAGCCCATGACATGTGCGACATCGCGGATCGACAGGTCCGCCTGGTAGTGCAGGTACACGGCCGCGCGCTGGGACGGCGAGAGCTCCCGCAGGGCGCCGAGCAGATCCGGCAGCCCGTTCTGGGTCGGGTCGGGGAGACTCACCTCGGGCACCTCCTGCACCTCCTTGCTCCGTCGTGCCAGCTCGGCGCCGGCGACCCGGAACGCGATCCGGAAGAGGTACGCGAGGGGGTCGCGGACCTTCCCGCCGCGCGCCATGGCGCGTGCGAATGCCTCGGCCACCGCGTCATCCGTGACGTCCCGGCGCCCGCCCGTGAAGGCGTAGACGGCTCGCCAGAGCGTGGGACCGTCGGCGCGCCAGATCTCGTCGAAATCGTGGGGGCCCTCCACTCCGTCACCATGACAGAGCGTTCCCGCGCTCGAAAGGTGAACGACACACGCTGGAGTACCCTCGATGGATGCCGATCGGGAATCGGTTCAAGGTCGCCTCGGTCCGAGGCATACCGATCTACGTCGCGACCTCATGGATCTGGGTCGCGGCCCTGTACTCCTTCCTGATCTACACGAGCTTCACGAACTCGATCTGGCGACCGACCCCGGCCGGGGCGGCGGGGCTGACGCTGTTCGAAGGCGTGCTGTTCTTCGGCGGGATCTTGCTCCACGAGTCCGCGCACGCGATCGCCGCGCGAGCGTTCGGTCTTCCCGTGATGGGGATCACGCTCGTGTTCTGGGGAGGCGCGACCGAGACGCGGGCGAACGCGAAGGGGCCCCTCGCGGAGTTCGTCGTCTCCGCGGTCGGGCCGCTGACCACGCTCGTCCTGGCAGGCATCTTCGCGGCGGTGGCCACGGCGATGGGGCCAGGGTTGATGCGCGAGATCGTGCGCCAGCTCGCCGGGCTCAACCTGCTGATCGGTGCGATCAACCTGCTCCCGGGGTTCCCGCTCGACGGCGGACGGATGCTGCAGGCGGCGACGTGGGGCGCGACGCACGACCGCCGAACGGCGGTCAAGGTCGCGGGCTACGGCGCCGTTGCGGTCGGGGCCCTGATGATCGGCGTCGCCGTTCTGAGCTTCTCGAACGGCACGGGCCTCTGGTTGTTCCTCGGGTACCTCGGGTTCGTGATGCTCTCGACCGGACGAGGCACGACGCAACGCCTTGCGCTGCGCGATCTCCTTTCGGTAGGGACCGCGTCGGATGCGATGCGGCCTATGCCCGATCAGATCCCGGCGACGATCAGCCTGTCGGAGGCGCTCGACCGCTGGCTCCGCGCGAACCCCGAGCGCTCGTTCCCGGTGGTCAACGGCGGCCGGGTGATCGGAACGGTGTCGATGGGC
>VAYF01000030.1 GCA_005883885.1 Actinomycetota bacterium
AGGCGGTTCAGCCCGAGCGCCGGATCGGAGTAGTAGACGTAGATCCACGGCTGCTGGGGAAACCCGGGATCCACGGCGACGCCGAGGAGCCCCGTCTCCGAGGATGCGTCGCCGTCGAGGTGCGCGAACGGCTGCGGGAGCACGGTGCCGTCGGCGGTCGCGACGCGGACGTCCCCGGTCGCCTGCTCGTCGAAGAAGAGCCGCGTGCCGTCGGGCGTCCACGCCATGCTTACGGATTGCTCGGCGCGGAGGAAGCGCGTCGGGATCCCGGCGCCCCGTGCGCCGGTGCCCCGGCGAACAGCAGCAGCAACGTCGCCGACACGACGGCCGCGGATCGACGCGTCGCGTCAGCCGAGCGCGCGACGGAGATCCTCGATCAGATCGTCGGGATGCTCCACGCCGACCGAGAGCCTGATCAGCTCGGGCGGCACCTCGATCGGCGACCCCGCGACGCTCGCGTGCGTCATCGGTCCGGGGACCTCGATCAACGACTCCACCCCGCCGAGCGACTCCGCCAGGAAGAACAGCTCGGTGCGCCGGGCTACCTCGAGCGCTTCACTCCCGGAGCCCACCGTGAACGAGACGATGCCGCCGAACCCCGTCATCTGTCGCGCGGCCACGTCGTGCCCGGGATGGCTCGGAAGCCCCGGATAGTACACCTGGTTGACTTTCGGATGGGACGCGAGGAACGTGGCGATGGCGCCCGCCGACGACGCGTGCCGCTCCATCCGCATCGCGAGCGTCTTGAGCCCGCGGAGCGCGAGGTAGCTATCCATCGGACCCGGGACCGCGCCGACCGCGTTCAGCAGGAACCCGACCGGATCGAGCAGCTCGGGTGGCACCTCGAGCGGCGATCCCGCGACGCTCGCGTGCGTCATCGGTCCGGGGACCTCGATCAGCGACTCGACCCCGCCGAGCGACTCCGCGAGGAAGAACAGCTCGGTGCGCCCGGCGACCTCGAGCGCTTCGCTGGCCGAGCCCACCGTGAACGAGACGATGCCGCCGAACCCCGTCATCTGTCGTGCGGCCACGTCGTGCCCAGGATGGCTTGGAAGCCCAGGATAGTACACCTGGTTGACCTTCGGATGGGACGCGAGGAACGTGGCGATCGCGCCCGCCGACGACGCGTGCCGCTCCATCCGCATCGCGAAACAGCGCTCGCCGCCCTCGAGGGCGGCGAGCGCTGCTTCGAAGGCCGCACGCGTCGGGTTCCCGCCGCGCGCGTAGTCCCACACCTTCGGCTTGCCGACCTCGTCCTGCGCGTACGTCGCGGTCTGATAGATCGGGACGTTGACCGCGCCGTACACCGGCTCGGGATCCTGGCCCGCGTGGACCGCGGCTGTCTCGAACCTCATCGCATCTCCGGTGGGATCACCCATCCGCGTCTCCTCAGCTCCTCGATCGCGAGCACGCCGGTGCGGGCGCTCGCCCATAGCCGCGACTTGCGCTTGGCGTCGTGCCCCAGCGCGAACTCGGTCCGCGTGAGCTCGTGGCACGCGGGGTCGCCACACGCGCACTCGCGGAACAGTGGCAGCGTGGCCTCGTCGTGCGCCTCGGCCGGCGCCGGGCGGAAGGGCCGTGCGGGGAGCGATGCGGCGGGGAGCACGATCACCCCTTCCTTCGGGTCGCCGGGCGCGAACCGCTTCCCTTCGAGCGCGAGCAAGCCGGTCAGCGCGCAGAGTGCGGCGTCGACGCGGTCGGCGGTCGTGAGCTCCGCGGTCGGGACGCCCTGGGACGCCAGGATCCGCTCGCGCCATGGCTTCTTCTTCGCGCCCCTCGGCGGCAGGCACCCCGCGAGGACCGCGGCGCTGCCGTGCGGGAAGACCTCCATCGCGGTGCCCCGTGGGGCTCCCGCGCGGTAGCGCGGGTAGCCCCGCGCGGCCACCACCGCGAAGACCTCGAAGCCGACCTCCATCCAAGCGTAGAACGGGTGGCCCGAGCCCGCTCGCGCCGAGGGGGTATTGAAGGCGTGGATGTTGCACTGCGCGAGCAGCCGCTCGGTCAGGCGCGACGATCCGTTCGGAGCCCACGCAGGCGGCGCGTCGATCGCGATCACGTCGGGTTGGAGCTCGCCGATCAGGAGCCCGAGACGGTCGATCCCCACCTTCGAGACGACCCGTACCGGTGCGCGCGCGTCGTTCAGCAGGACCAGGTCCATCCCCTTGCGCGGCGCGCCGACGTCGATCCCGAGCGCGCGCACTACCTCGAGGGAGCCTGCCGCCGGTGCGCCAGGAAGTCCAAGAGGTCGCTCCTGGTGAGGACGCCCACGACCTGTCCGGCTTTGGCAACGAGCACGGCCGGCGCCCGCTCGAGCTCCTCGAACGCATCATCGACCGCCGCGTCCCATTCGACGACGGGGATCGGCGGCGCCATCACCGAGGCGACGTCCGCCTGCAGCGCATCCGGATCGCGGAACACGCGCTCGAGCAGCTCGCGGTCGCGGATCGACCCGACGAACTGCGCGACGTCGGTCGATGTCTCGCGGACGACCGGCGCCTGCGAGATGCTGTGCGTCTGCAACACGTCGACGGCCTGGCGCACCTTGTCGTGCGCGAGGACGGTGATCACAGCCGGCAGCTCGTCGCCCTTGGCGCTCAGCACCTGCTCGACCCGGATCACCTCCGGCCCCTCGAGGAAGCCGTACTGACGCATCCACGAGTCGGAGAAGAGCTTCGAGAGGTACTGCCTGCCGGTATCCGGGAGCAGCACGACGATCGTCGCATCCTCGTCGTGCTCGCGAGCGATAGTGAGCGCCGCGGAGACCGCGGAGCCGCCCGAGCCGCCGATCAGGATCCCCTCCTGACGGGTCACGGCGCGCGCGGTGAGGAAGGCCTCACGGTCGGGGACGCGCACCCACCGGTCGACGAGCGCGGGGTCGAAGGTGTTGGGCCAGAAGTCCTCTCCTATGCCCTCCGTGAGGTATGGACGGGGGGTGTCGCCGGTGTAGACGGAGCCTTCGGTGTCGGCGCCCACGATCGTGATCGACGGCTTCATCCGTTTGAGGTACCGCGCGACGCCGGTGATCGTCCCGCCGGTCCCGACCCCGGCGACGAAGACGTCGATCGCCCCATCGGTCTGTCGCCATATCTCCGGACCGGTCGTCTCCTCGTGCGTCTGCGGGTTGACGGGGTTGAAGTACTGGTTCGGCTGGAACGCGCCCGGGATCTCCGAGGCCAGCCGGTCGGCCACCGAGTAGTAGGACTCGGGTGATTCGCGCGCCACCGCCGTCGGGCAGATCACGACCTCGGCCCCGTACGCGCGCAGGAGCGCGATCTTCTCCTGGCTCATCTTGTCCGGCATCACGAAGATGCAGTCGTACCCCTTGACCGCCGCCGCGATCGCCAAGCCGTGGCCCGTGTTCCCCGACGTCGGCTCGACGATCGTGCCGCCCGGACGCAGCTTCCCTTCGCGCTCGGCCGCTTCGATCATCCGGATCCCGATCCGGTCCTTCACCGACCCGCCGGGGTTGAGCATCTCGAGCTTGGCGACCACCGTGGGGCGCAGGCCCCGCGTCACCGCGCGGAGGCGGACGAGCGGGGTGTCGCCCATCGCATCGAGGAACGAATCGAGGACCTGCATCGTCGAGGGGCCCCTTCACGTGTTGCGAGGCACCCATCGTCCCACGACACCGGCGCTGCCGTCCTTGCCGGCGCTTGCGCGACCCCTCCAGGTGGGGACGGTAAGCTGCCGATGCGTCGGTGGGGCGTGCGCCGATCCGAAGGGGAGCTGCCGAAGATGTGCGAGTCGACGTGAGCGAGGTTGAGCGCGGACCGGACCCGGGCGGGGAGAAGCTGCTCGTGGTCGACGACGATCCGTTCATCGCCCGGCTCCTCGAGATCGAACTGGCCGCGGCCGGTTACCAGGTCCGTGTCGCGAACGACGGGGAGCAGGCGATCCAGCTGGTCCAGCAGGACGCGCCGGACCTCGTGATCACCGACGTGATGATGCCCCACGTCGACGGGTTCGAGCTGACGCGCCTCCTCCGCCAGGACCCTCGCACCGCGGCGATCTCCGTGATCATCCTCACCGCCCGGGGACTCTCTGCGGACAAGCTCGAGGGGTTCGCGATCGGCGCCGACGACTACATCGTCAAGCCCTTCGACACCCCGGAGCTCCTCGCGAGGGTGCGCGGCGTCCTGCGCCGCTCGAAGGAGATGAAGGACGAGTCCCCACTGACCGGACTGCCGGGGAACGTCCGGATCCAGGAGGAGATCGAAGGTCGCGTCTCCTCGGGGAACGAGTTCGCGTTGCTCTACGCCGACCTCGATCAGTTCAAGGCGTTCAACGACCACTACGGGTTCGCGCGCGGGGACCAGGTGATCCAGGAGCTCGCGCGATCGATGGAGGACGTGCTCGAGGAGCTCGTTCCCGGGGACGCCTTCGTCGGGCACCTCGGGGGAGACGACTTCGTGCTCGTCGTGCCGCCGTCGGCCGCTGCGCTCGTGGCCGACACGATCGTCCAGCGCTTCGACGACCGCTCGCCCGAGTACTACGACGAGGCGGACCGCGAGCGCGGGTGGATCGAGGTGCTCAACCGGCGCGGCGAGCAGCAACGGTTCCCGCCGCTCACGATCTCGATCGGCATCGCCAGCACGCAGCGACGCCGTTTCGCGCATTTCGCCGAGGTCGTCGCGGTCGCGACGGAGATGAAGAACTTCACGAAGTCCACGCCGGGGTCGTCCTGGGCGATCGATCGCCGGACGACCTGAGCCGAAGGTCAGGTGCCGGGCAGCGTTCCCGGCTGCGCGAGGAAGTAGCCCTGTCCGTACCGGACGCCGAGCTCGAGGAGCGTCTGCAGCTCGGCGTCGGTCTCGATCCCCTCGGCGACGATCGTCATGTCCATCTCCTGCGCGAAGGAGATCAGGGCCCGAGCGAGCGCCCGCTTGCCGCGGTCTCCGTCGATCGAGCGGGTGAGCGAGATGTCGACCTTCACGATGTCGGGCGCGATCTGCAGCGTGTGGCGCAAGCTCGCGTACCCGGCGCCGGCATCGTCGATCGCGATCCGTACGCCGAGCGCGCGGAGCGGCGCCAGCCACCGCGCGAGCTCGTCGTAGTCGTCGACCGCCTCGTGCTCGGTGATCTCGACGACCATCCGCTGGGCGACCGGCTCCAGGATCGGCGCGAGGTCGGGGGAGCGGGCGGCCCGGTGCGAGCAGTTGACGGAGAGATAGGAGCGAGGTGGGAGCCTGGGGAGGCCGAGCGCCGCTTGCCGGATCGTCGAGAGCTCGAGCTGGACCCCGAGGTCGAGCGCGCGAGCTTCGGCGAACCATTCGTCGGGCCGGCGCATCGGGAACGACCGGAACCGCGCGAGGGCCTCGACCCCGATCACATCGTGGTCCTCGAGGTTGACGATCGGCTGGAACGCCATGGACATCCCCTCGCCCGCGACGAACCGCAGGATCTCGTCTCGGCGCGCCTCGAGCTGTTCTTGTTCGATCTCCTCGCGACGGAGCTGGGATGAGAGCTCATGCACGATGCCCCCGACGACCTCGTCCGAGAGGCTCGTTCCGCCCTGCGCGACGCGGCGGATCGATCCGACGATGTCCTCGGCCGCGGTTCCCTTGACGAGGTAGCCGACGCACCCGGCGCGGAGCATCTCGAGCACCGTCGGACGGTCCTCGAACGCGGAGAGCGCGATCACGCGGGTCCCGGGAGACAGCCGCTGGATCTCCCGTGCGGCTCGGGGGCCGCCGCCCGCGGGCATCTTGACGTCGAGCAACGCGACGTCGGGCTGTTCCCGCTGGGCGAGGGCGATCGCCTCGTCCGCGTCGGCCGCCGCTCCCACGAAGAAGATCCGGTCCTCTTGCGCGAGGAGCTCCGCGAGGGCCCCCCGCAGGGCAGGCTCGTCATCGGCCACCAAGACGCGGATGCGTTGGGGCGGTCGGGACATGGCGGTTGCAGCGAGGGGGAAGCTCCGCACGACCTGCGAACCGTACCGACCGGGGATGCCCCATGCAATCGCCCTCAGGCATGGACTCCGTATCCCCCGTCTGTCCCACCGGGCTTGGTGCCGCTGCCTAGTCCTGTGGTCCGGACGCCCATTCCTCCCGGAGGATCCCCATCACGAGCGTGTCGTGGATCTCTCCGTCGAACCAAGCGTGGGCGCGGAGGCGGCCCTCCTCGACGAAGCCCGCCTTCGCGTACGCGCCGACCGCCCGTTCGTCGTCGGCAAGGACCTCCAGGCCGACCTTGCGCATCGCCAGGTCGCGGAACGCGAAGTCGACGAGCGCCCGGACGGCATCCTGGCCGAACCCTTTCGACCAGTAGGCCCGGCCGAGCGTGATGCCCAGGTGACACGTTCGCTGGAAGTGATCGATGAAGTGCAGCTCGCACTCGCCGATCAGCTCCTCGTCCACCTCGATCACGAAGCGCATCGTCCGCGGATCGGACTCCTCGAGCCGCTCCTCGAACCGATGCTCGAGCTCGGCGAGGGAGGCCGGACGCGCCGGCGTGTCGGAGGCACGGGCCATCAGCTCGAGGTCGTCGTCGAGCAGCTCGTGCAGGACCGGCAGATCCTCGCGCTCGATCGCGCGGAGCGTGACGTGTTCGCCGTGGAGCATCCTTCGCACCTCCTCGTTGGCGAGTGTAACGGCGAGGTTTGCCCGCCGGCCGCCCCGCTCGTAGCCTTGCCGCCGTGCCGGTATCGGTCGGGGAGCCGTTGACGCTCGAGGACGTCGTCGCGGTGGCGCGCGGCGCGCAGGTGGCCTTCGCGGGCCCCGCCCGCGAACGCGTGCGCGCCGCGCGCGAGGTGGTCGAGCGCGCCGTCGCCGACGGCCGCACGATGTACGGCGTCACGACCGGCTTCGGCGCGCTCGCCGACACGCCGATCGCGCCGGAGCAGAGCTCGGCGCTGCAGCGCGGCATCGTCACCTCCCACGCCACCGCGGTCGGGCGACCGCTGTCGCGCGAGGAAGCGCGCGCGATGCTCCTGCTCCGCGCGCACGTCCTCGCGCTCGGGCATTCCGGCGTTCGCGCGGAGGTCATCGAGCTGATGGTCGAGATGCTGAATCGCAACATCATCCCCGCCGTCCCGGAGCAGGGCTCGCTCGGGGCATCGGGGGACCTCGCACCGCTCGCCGGCCTGGCCCTGCCGTTGATCGGGCTCGGACGGTTGCTCACTGGCGACGGTGTCACGGAGCCGGCCGCCGACGGGCTCGGCCGAGCGGGGTTGCGTCCGCTCGAGCTCCAGGCGAAGGAAGGGCTCGCGCTCGTCAACGGCACGCAGGGGATGCTCGCGATCGGCACCCTCGCGCTGATCCGGTCCGAGCAGCTCGCCCGGGCCGCGGACGTGATCGCCGCGATGACGATCGAAGCGTC
>VAYF01000031.1 GCA_005883885.1 Actinomycetota bacterium
TCCTCGAGGAGGTAGTGGAACTCGATGAGGTCGTCCGCCGTCAGGCGCGGGGCCGGCGGCTCACGCGGCGCCGTGTCCTCTTCATCCTCCTCGTCGAAGAGCTCCGGGGCGAACGCCGTGTCCACATCCGATCGGCTGATGTCCACGCCGGCCGAGACGAGCAGCGCGACGATCTTCCGATCCGCGCGCTTCTCGACATCGTCCTCGCAGTTGGGGCAGGTGAACCGGTAGCTCCCCTCGCGCCCGTTCGAGCGCACGGCGAGCGAGATCGCCTCAGGGCCCATGTCCACCTCGCCGCAGCGAGGACACGTCGTCCGGATGGTGGTCATCTCACCCGAAAGCATCGGCCCGAGCGGCACGACCCTTGAGAGGCGCGCGCGGCGGGCCGATGCCGGCCCGTCAGGGCCCGTCAACCGTCGTAGCGCCCGAGTGCGGCGGTCGCGATCCGAGAGATCTCCGCGCGGAGCTCGGAAGGTTCGATCACCTCCGCATCCGGACCCAATCGGAGCAGAAGCTTCGCTACCCAGTCGGTCTGCCTGGCCGGCAGGGTCGCCTCCACGGTTCCGTCGTCGCGGGTCACGACGTCCACGGTGATGTAGTACTCGGCGACCCACCGGGCCGCCGGTCGTAGGAGGAGCCTGACGGCGAGGTCGCGATCGCCCGGCGTGTAGAGCTGCCGGCCGGCACCCTCGAGGCCACGCGGCTCGAAGCGTCCGGCCGTCGGCTCCACGGCGGCGACGCGGTCGGCCCGGAACATCCGCTCGTCGTCCGCCGCCACGTCCCACGCGACGACGTACCAATGGCCGGCGCTCGAGAACACCGCCTCCGGCTCGATCTCCCGGAGGCTCCGCGCTCCGGTGCTCGCGGCGGTGTATTCGATCCGGATCCGGCGGTGCTCGGCCGCGGCGGCCCGCAGTTCGTCGAGATGCGGCGGCGCCATCCCCGTGACCGCGCCCTCGATCCCGGCGGCGTCTCCGAGGGTGTCCGGACCCAGGGCGTCGCGGAGCTTCGCGAGCGCGCTCGCGAGCGCGGGAGCGTCGGGGATCCCCGGCGTCGCCAGGAGCTCGGTGGCGCGCAGGTACACGGCGAGCGCCTCCGGGCGGGTCAGGCGGAGGGGACGGGCGAAGTGATCCGCCATCGAGATCCACACCCCGCCGTCCTCGTCGACGTCGACGTCGATCAGATCGCCGGGCCCGTACGGGGGAAGTCCGGACATGAAGAGCAGATCCAGATCGCGGCGCAGCTGGTCCCGTGGCACGTCGAAGATCTCCGACGCTGACGCCACACTCGTGCCCGGATGCTGCACCAGGTAGGGGACGATGACGAGCATCCGGCCGAGGCGCTCCGCGGTCGTGGCCGATCGCCGGCGATCAGGCATCCATGGAGGCCTTCAACCTGCGGATCACCTCGTCGCGCAGGGTCGCGGGCTCCAGGGCTTCCACGTCCGCGCCGAACTGCAGGAGCATCGCGGCGAGCGCCTGTTCATCCGCCACGGGGACGGCGAGGACGACCCATCCGTCGTCGCGGGTCCGTTCACGCACGACACCAGGGAAGGTGCTCTCCATCAGCACGACGGTCCCGGGGGCCGTGGCGACCAACGCCCGGTCCTCCGCTGAGAGCAGCCACGGGCCGGCCTCGACGTGATCGATCGCGCGGAAGCCCGGTGGCGGTGCGGTTCCTTCGCCGACATCCTCGAGCTCGGTGGTGCACCTCGAGAGCCGGAACGCGCGGACGGCGTCGCGTTCTTGGTCGTGCCCCACCAGGTACCAATGGCCGCCGCGGAACACGACGCCGTAGACGTCGACGACGCGGTCGGACACCGCCCCCTGCGAGGTCCGGTAGCCGAAGCGAACCCGGCGACGCGCGCTGGCGGCATCCGCGGCCGCGACGACGCGGGCGCTCCTCGTGTCCGAGCCGGCCACCAACGGGCCGCTCTCGGCACCGGCAAGGACGCCGCCCTCGGCACCGTAGAGGAGCTTGCGCACCCCGCGCGCGACCACGGTCTCCTCCGAGGCGCTCTGCGCCGCGACGAACAACGCGGTGACCTCCTCGGGCGTGAAGGCGATCTCGGGGAGGTAGTACCGACCCTTCGGGATCGTGTAGCCCTGCTCCACGTCCCAGACGTCGGTCGCCGCCATCTCGAGCGGCACCCCGTACTCGCGGAGGATGTCCTTGTCCCGTTCGAACTTGCGCTTGGCCGAATCGAGGTTGTCCCCCCCGTAAGCCGGCAGCGTCCGGCGGATCTCCTCGAACGTCATCGGATACTCCGTCTCGAGGAGCAGACCGACCAGGTTGAGGAGCCGTTCGAGCGGCTCCATGCCCTCGTCCACCGACATCGTCGCGCATCATACCGACGACATGCGGACGGTCCGGGGGCGCGCGGTAGCGCCCTCCGATCACATGTGCGCGATCAGCTGCTCGACCCGATCGTCGGCGCTCCGGAACGGGTCCTTACAGAGCACCGTCCGCTGCGCCTGGTCGTTCAGCTTCAGATGGACCCAGTCCACCGTGTAGTCCCGCCGTTTGGCCTTGGCCTGCCGGATGAAGTCGCCCCGAAGCTTCGCCCGCGTCGTCTGCGGGGGCTCGCGCATCGCAAGGCCCACCTCGTCTTCGGTCACCAGCCGCTCGACCTTGCCCGTGCGTTCCAGGAGGTAGTAGAGCCCCCGCGACCGGTTGACGTCATGGTACGAGAGGTCGAGCAGGGCGATCTTCGGTGACCCGAGCGGCAGGTTGTGCTTCTGCATGTAGCGCTCGATCATCAGCCGTTTCGTCACCCAATCGACCTTCCGCGCGAGCCGTTCGGATCCTCCTTCTCTGAGCGCGTCGAGCGCCAACCGCCACTCATCCAGGAGCGTGGTGGACGCCTCGTCCGCCCCCCGCCGCTCGACGAATCGGGCCGTCTTCTCGAGGTACTCGGTCTGCACCTCCAGGGCCGACAGCTCTCGCCCGTTCGCGAGCTTGACCTTCCGCGTGCACGACGTGTCGTGGCTGATCTCGCGGATCGCTCGGATCGGGTTCTCGAGCGTCAGGTCGCGCATCACGGTATTGCCCTCCACCATCCGAAGCACCAGGTCGGTGATCCCAACCTTCATGAAGGTCGTCCACTCGCTCATGTTCGAATCGCCGACGATCACGTGCAGACGCCGATAGCGTTCGGCGTCGGCGTGGGGTTCATCGCGCGTGTTGATGATCGGCCGGCTGCGGGTGGTGGCGCTCGATACGCCTTCCCAGATGTGCTCGGCGCGCTGAGCGATACAGAACTGGGCGCCGCGCGGGCCGTGGAGAACCTTCCCTGCGCCGCACCAGATCTGACGCGTAACGAAGAACGGGATAAGGACGTCGGCCATCCGCGCGAACTCGCCGTGGCGTGCCACGAGGTAGTTCTCGTGGCACCCGTAGGAGTTCCCGGCCGAGTCGGTGTTGTTCTTGAAGAGATAGACCTCGCCGCTGATGCCTTCCTCGTGCAGCCGCATCTCCGCCGCCGACAGCAGGTGCTCCAAGATCCGCTCGCCCGCCTTGTCGTGCGCGACCAGTTCCTTGATCGAGTCGCATTCGGGCGTCGCGTATTCGGGGTGGGAACCGACGTCGAGGTACAGGCGCGCGCCGTTCTCGAGGAACACGTTGGACGATCGGCCCCAATGGACGACGCGGCGGAACAGGTACCGGGCGACCTCGTCGGGACTCAGCCTCCGCTGGCCTCGGAAGGTGCACGTGACCCCGTATTCGTTCTCCAACCCGAAGATGCGACGGTCCATCTCCAGCAAGGGTATGCCCGTGGAACGCGAACGCCGTGAGCTACCCGGAGAGGATCCCGGCGAGCTGCTCGTCAGCGAGGCGGCGGAACTTGCGGCGCTGGGGTCGGGTCCGATCGAGCACGCCTGCCTCGATCTGGTCGTCGGGGATCTGACGCTGCTCCGGCATGGTGCTCAACGCCTGCACGGCCGTGCGGACCGCCGTCGCGAGATCCCAGCCTTCCTGGAACCGATCGCGGAGCGTGTCGGACAGCTCCTCGGCGTGGCCACCGATCGCGACGAACCGCTGTTCGTCCGAGACGGATCCGTCGAACAGGATGTGGTAGATGCCCGACGTCCCGGCTCCCCCATCAACCTCGCCGACCACGATCTCGACCTCGTAGGGCTTCATCTGCTGGGTGAAGATGGTGGAGAGCGCCTGCGAGTACGCGTTGGCGAGATCGCGAGCTTTGACGTCCTCGCGCCCGTACTGATAGCCCCGGAGATCCGCGAGTCGGATGCCCGCGATGCGGAGCTCCTCGAACTCGGAGTACTTGCCGACCCCGGCGAACGCGATCCGGTCGTAGATCTCACTGATCTTGTGCAAGGTTGCGCTGGGGTTCTCGGCGATGAACAGCAGCCCATCTGCGAACTCGAGCCCGATCACCGAGCGGCCGCGGGCGATGCCCTTGTGGGCGTAGTCCGACCGGTCCTTCATGAGCTGCTCGGGAGCCACGTACGGCATGAAGCTCACGACGCACTCCGCTCCTGCAAGACCGCGTCCGCGGCGGCAACCACCAGGTCCTCGGGTACGTCCTGCGATCCGTCCACGGTCACGGTCATCGCGTTCGGCCAGATCCGGCGGATGGAATCGGGGCCGCCCGTCGCTGCATCGTCCTCGGCGGCGTCGATCAGCGCCTCCACGGCGACCTGAAGGCCTTCGCCGAGCGAGAGCCCCGGCCGCCACCGCTTCTTGAGGGAGTTCTTCGCGGATTGCCCCCCCGAACCGGTGGTCTGGTAGTCGTCTTCCTCCCAACGACCACCGGTGGCGTCGTAGTAGAAGATCCTGCCCTCGTTCAGATGTTCGTCGAAGCCCCCGAACAACGGCACGACGATCAGGCCCTGCAGCGCCATCGGGAAGTTCGAACGGATCATCTGCGCCAGACGGTTGGCTTTGCCCTCCAGGGACAGCCGGTCACCGGTGATCTTCTCGTAGTGCTCCAGCTCGAGCTGGAAGAGCTTGACGAGCTCGAGCGCCTGGCCCGCCACCCCCGCGATCGCGATGGCGCTGTAGTCGTCGGCACCGAACACCTTGCGCATCTTGGCGTCCGCGATCAGGTTGCCGGAGGTCGCGCGCCGATCGCCGACCATGACGACGCCGTCTGCGAACTTCAGGCCGAGCACGGTGGTCCCGTGCGCGACCGGGAGGGCGTGCGCCTCAGTCAACGAGCGGGGCATCGCCTCCGGTCGCTCGCGCTGGACCAGATCGAGGAAGCTGGGGCTCGCACCGAACGGGCTGCCGGCGAGGGACAGCTCGGGCCGGTCGCTCACTCGCCGCCCTTCTGGACGTAGGACTTGACGAACTCCTCGGCGTTCTCTTCCAGAACGGAGTCGATCTCGTCGAGGATGTCGTCCATCTCTTCCTTGAGCTCGCTGGCCTTGGAGGACGACGTGATCTGACCGGCATCTTCTTCGGCTTCCTCGCCGCCCTTCTTCTGGATCCTCTTCTGTTCCTGCTCGGGCACGGCACGCTCTCCTTTCCCGGATGCACATCCTAACTTCGGGTGCGGACGTCCGGGGCGTTAGCCGCTCAGCCGATCCACCAGCGCGGCCGCGTCCTCGCACGCGTCGAGGAGCTCCTCGACGTGGGCGCGTGTCCCGCGCAAGGGCTCGCGCATCGGGATGCGCTGCAACGCGTCCCGGCCGGTGTCGAGGATCAGTGAATCCCAGGACGCGGCCGCGATCGCGTCGGGATATTTCGAGATGCACCGGCCGCGGAAGAACGCGCGGGTATCCTCCGGTGGCTCCATGATGGCCCGCTCCACCTCTTCGTCGGTCGTGAGCCGCTCGACCTTCCCGGAGTGTGCGAGTCGATGGTAGAGCCCCCGATCGCGCCGAACATCGTGGTACTGCAGATCGATCGCGCGGAGCTTCGCGTCGCTCCACGCGAGGCCGTCCCGTTCCCGATATCCCTCGAGCAAACGCAGCTTGGCGACCCAATCGAGCTGAGCGCTGAGCGTTCGTGGATCCGTCTGGAGACCTCGGAGGACGACCTCCCATCGCTCGACGACCTCCCGATTCTCCGGCGTGTCGTCCTCACGGTCGACGTACTTACGGGCCAGCTCCAGGTATTCCCACTGCAACTGCAGCGCGGTCATCTTGCGCCCGTCGGTGAGGGCTACGTGGGCGGTCAGCGACACGTCGCGAGACACGTCGTGGATCGCGGCCACAGGGTTGACGAGGGAGAAGTCCGGAAGGAACGCGTCCTCGATCATCTTGAGCACGATCGACGTGGTCCCCAGCTTCAGGAACAGGGCGACCTCGCAGAGGTTGGCGTCGCCCACGATCACGTGCAATCGCCGGTAGCGCTCGGGGTCCGCGTGCGGCTCGTCGCGGGTGTTGATGATGGGCCGCTTGAGCGTCGTCTCGAGTCCGACCTCGGTCTCGAAGAAGTCGGCGCGCTGCGTGAGTTGGAACACGTGCTTGCCGCGCTCGTCCCACTGCGCCTCGAGCCCGAGCTTTCCGGCACCGGTGAAGATCTGTCGGCTGACGAAGAAGGGCGTGAGATCGCGAACGATGTCACCGAACGGGGTGGCCCGATCCACCAGGTAGTTCTCGTGGGTGCCGTAGGAGTTGCCCTTCCCGTCGGAGTTGTTCTTGTAGACCACGATCTCCTGGCCGGGGGGCAGCAGACGGCTGGCGGCCTGCATTAGCGGGCGCCGTTCGGAAGGATGACGTTCGCGAGACCGAGGTCCTCGTCGGAGAGCTCACGACCGGTCACCGGCTCGAAGCCGCGGGCGTCGCGCAGGGGCGACTCATCCTCGTAGTCCCAGCGGATCCTGCGCAGACTGCCCGCATAGGACGAGATCAGCATCGAGGACGACAAGACCGGATTGAAGTCGGGCTGGCCCACGGCAGCGATCCCGTACTCCGTCTCGGTGCCGATGACCTTCGGGATAGCCACGGGGCAACCTTACCCGCGTCCGCGGGTTACAGGTACTGCCCGGCGCTGACGCGCTCGACCTGCCGGCCGTCTCCCTCGAGACCGAGCAGGGTCCGGACGTAGACGATCCGCTCGCCCTTCTTGCCCGAGATCCGGGCCCAGTCGTCCGGGTTGGTCGTGTTGGGGAGGTCCTCGTTCTCTTTGAACTCGTCGCGGATCGCGTGGAACAGATCCTCACCCTTGACGCCCTTCTCGCCTTTGGAGAGGAACCGCTTGATGGCATCCTTCTTGGCCCGGCGGACGATGTTCTCGATCATGGCGCCGGAGTTGAAGTCCTTGAAGTACAGGATCTCCTTGTCGCCCGACGCGTAGGTGACCTCGAGGAATCGGTTCTCGTCCGACGCCGCGTACATCCGTTCGATCGTCTTCTCGATCATCCGGTGGCAGGCCAGCTGGAGATCGCCACCGTGCTTGCCGACCTCATCGGGATGGATCGGCACCGACGGGTGGAGGTACTTCGCCATCACGTCCATCGCCTGCGCGGCGTCCGGGCGTTCGATCTTGATCTTCACATCGAGGCGACCGGGACGCAGGATCGCGGGGTCGATCAGGTCCTCGCGGTTGGACGCGCCGATCACGATCACGTTCTTCAGGGTCTCCACCCCGTCGAGCTCGGAGAGCAGCTGTGGCACGATCGTGGACTCGACGTCCGAGGAGATGCCCGTGCCCCGGGTCCGGAAGATGGAGTCCATCTCGTCGAAGAAGACGATCACGGGGAGACCTTCTTCGCTGCGCTCCTTGGCCCGCTGGAAGATCTCACGGATCTGCCGCTCCGTCTCACCCACGTACTTGTTCAGGAGCTCCGGACCCTTGACGTTGAGGAAGTAGCTCCGAGCATCCTCCCGGCCGGTCCGCTCGGCGACCTTCTCCGCGAGCGACTTGGCGACCGCCTTGGCGATCAGGGTCTTGCCGCAGCCGGGCGGCCCGTAGAGCAGGACGCCCTTGGGAGGCTCGAGCTCGTGCTCGTTGAACAGCTCCGCATAGAGGAACGGCAACTCGACCGCGTCACGGATCGCCTCGATCTGACCCTCGAGCCCCCCGATGTCCTCGTAACCGACATCCGGGATCTCCTCGAGCACGAGCTCCTCGACCTCTTCCTTCGGCAGGAGCTCGGTGATCACCACCGACCGCGGGTCGAACAGCACGTTGTCGCCGGCACGCACCGAGTTCTGGAGGAGGTCCCCGGCGAGGTACGCGACGTGGACCTCGTCGCCGCGACCGAAGACAAGCGCCCTGTCGTCGCCGAGACGATCCTTCACCTTGACGACTTCGCCGGCGCGATCCGGATCCAGGACCTCCACCGCGTTCAGCGACTCGTTGAGGACGACCTGCGAACCCGGAACGATCTTCACGACTTCGATGTCCGGCGCGGGCATCACCCGCATCTTGCGG